>JBECKU010000005.1:0-23148 GCA_040235385.1 Candidatus Sulfobium sp.
GGTTAGTATAGCGGCGGCGAGCTGTTCAGGCAATAAACCGTCCGAGCTTTTTGAAACAGCCAGGTTCGAGGAGGTCCAAAACAATGAGGAACATGCAGTTAAGCTATACAAAGAGATCATCAAAAAATACCCGGCCAGCGAAGAAGCCAAAAAGGCGAAGGAGAGATTGGCTGAAATTGGAGAAAGGAAATAGATTATGACAACGGTCTTTTCCGATACGATTTTAGTCGCCACGAAGGGGTTCGGCGACACCACCGACATAACCCGAATGGCAGCGGAGATTGTGGATGCAGCCGGGGTTATGAACGGGACTGTCACGGTCTTCTGTCAGGGTTCTACCGGTGCTGTAACGACCATCGAGTATGAGCCGGGAGTAATCAGGGATCTGCAACGGACACTGGAAAAAATAGCACCTTCGGACCTGCCATATGAACACGATAAGGCATGGGGAGACGGAAACGGTTTTTCCCATGTCAGGGCCGCCCTGATGAAACCTTCACTCACTGTCCCTGTTCTGGATGGCAAAATGGCCCTCGGCGCCTGGCAGCAAATCGTCTTCATCGACTTCGACAACAGGCCGAGAAAGAGAAAAATTATCGTTCAGGTGGTCGGCGTATAAGGTCAGAGAAATAACCGTTATCTCAAGAAAAGTCTTCAGAATAACAAACCTCCCCTTAATTCAAGTCCACGGTCAAAAAAATATTTGTCTTTATTTTCAATATATTCATACTTTCTTCATTAATTTCAGATAATATTTTCTCGAAAGGAGGATGAAGAGTATCCAGGCATCCCGCAGTTCCAAAACTCATTATTTATGAAAGACCTGGGAATCAGGTCCTGATGATTAAATTAAACGGAGGAGTATAAGATGAAAAAAAGTATCTTATTTGTCGCGGTTGTTGTTGTTTTACTTATGGGATTTGGTATTGACGCAGAAGCACGTTGCGGAAAAGGCCATGGTCGGGGTATGGGAATGGCAATGGGGGCCGGAATATGCGACCAATGCGTGGGCATGCCCGGCGGAGGGCCGATGATGGGGCATGGAATGATGGCCATGAGCAAGAGACTCGGTCTTGATGAGAAGCAGGCCGCTGAGTTCAAGGCTTTACATTTCAAGATGAAAAAGGAGAGCATACAGAAAAGAGCCGATGTCCGGATTGCAGAACTGGAATTGAGTGAACTGGTGAACGCCGATCCCGTGGACATGAAGGCTGCCGAGGCGAAGGTCAGGCAAATCGAGTCGCTCCGGTCGGAACTGAAGCTGCTGCGTATCAGGACCCATGAGGCGGTAAAGGCAATGCTGACCCCCGAGCAGAAGGAAAAACTTGGTACTTTTATGGGTATGGGAATGAAAATGGGCCATGGCATGGGAATGATGGGAGATTGCGGATGCCGGATGATGGGATATCCGGGCAGAATGGGACAAAAGGACTGTTGGATGAAACAGATGTCTGAGGATCCCATGCAAGGCATGGACGACATGGATGATTCCGATATGCCCGACGAGGACACCACCGACTGAATATACCAAACTAAAGTTGAGGAGGACAGGCATGACGTCCTGTCTTTCTCATCTTTGCAAGTTCACTCTCCCAATAATATAACCGTTACCACTTCTTTCCCAACTTTTTTTATCCGATAAAATCAGGAATCTTGATCCACGGCCCTTGCATCTTTACAGGTTCGAGATATAATTTCACTATCAATAACACCTCAAGCTCCAGGCAATCTTCTCGATGGAAGGAAAGTTCGCGGAAGTGGGGAAAAAACTTACATTTACTGTCTCTCTGGTCATCCTGACCCTGGCATTTTTCAGCGAAAATTGTCTGTCGGCGGATGTCGAGTTCATCTCAAGGACCTATCTTGAAGTCTTCGAGGACACAGGAGACAACACACACTCGCCCCTTTATGAATATGTCGAACTCAATGCGAGAGACTTGATGGAGAAGAGGGTAAACTTTTACTCGGGAGGATGGGTCAGGTACGATTTGAGGTCTAAAAGCGAAGACGACCGCGAGCTGGACGAATTGAGTTATGCCTTTGTTCGGTATACACCACGGGGAGACCGGGGCCTCTTCTTCGATATTGGCAGGCACCTTGTTTTCGCCGGACTTGCCTCCGAACAACTGGACGGAATCTCTGCGCGCTGGGAGATCACACCCCGAACGGGCTTCGCCCTTTATGGCGGAGTGCCGGTCGAAACGGATTTCGACGGCAGAGGGGGCGACCTTCTTTACGGCGGCCGGGTATTTCAGAGGATCGCGAGGAAGGCGGAATTCGGCCTTTCTTTTTTGAGAGAGGACGATGAAGGTTCCCGCTACCGGGAAGAGATGGGTCTTGACTTATGGCTTCGCCCGGTGAAGAAGGCAGAGATCACGGGACGGTCATCTTACAATACCGCAACCGACGGCTGGATGGAACATACCTATAACCTCCGTATCTTTCTTCTGAATGCGCTCACCTTAACAGGAATCTTTTCCAGGACAGATTTCGATGATGCCTTTTCATCGCGCACACTGAGCGTCTTCTCCCCTGAGTTTCTGGGCAGGGGCGAAACGCTGACGAAAGCCGGCGTCTCGGGTGAATACAGAGTAGGCAGGGCATGGACCTTCGTTATCGATTTTCTCGATTATGAGTATGAGACTATGGGCAGCGCCGATTACTACGGATTGAGTGTCACCGGAAATTTCGGGATAAGTAATAAGGCGGGCGTGTCGCTCCACAGGATTGACGGGGAATCGAAGCGGCTTGCGTACACGGAATACCGGGGCTACGCCAGGAAGAGATTCGGATCTCTCACTGCGTCTTTGGATGCGGTCTTTCACCGATACGACAGGCCCTTCAATGATCTAAACAGCGCCTATTCTGTTAACGCCACTGCTGAGTACAGGATAACGTCGTCGCTGACAGCCGGGTTGTCCCTGACTCACGCCAAAGACCTCGACTTCACCCATGATACAAGGGCACTACTGAAGCTGGCATATTCGGCAAGGAGGAGATAAGATGGAAAATAAAATTACAAAAGGGAGATCTCTTCCAATAGCGGCACTCATCCTCATCACGGCACTCTTTTGCGCACAGGTTGCCTTCGCCACCGAGAAGAAAATACCCGAAAGTCACCCCATTACGCTGCTGGAAAAGCCACGGTGCACGGAATGTCATATCGATGATACCGGGGTCGCGTTGAAACCGATAGAGACCTTCATTCACAGCCCCGACTGGATTAAACGTCATATGTTCTTTGCGTCTGAGACCTCCCATCTCTGCAACGCCTGCCACGGGACGTCCTTTTGTCTTGACTGCCACGCCGACAAGGACGAACTCGAACCGGCCGACAAGTACTCGGGTTCCGTCGACCGATGGCTGCCCCACAGGGGGGACTACCTCTATCAGCACAGGATCGATGGGAGGCTCGACCCTACCGCCTGTTTCCGCTGTCACGGGAGACAGAACAACCGGACCTGCAAAAGGTGCCACAGATGAAGAAGGCACTCTTCTTTTCATCCCTGATTCTTCTCGCCGCCTGCGGCAGCGGATCGGAATCGGGAAGGACATTTATCGATGGACAGGGGCATCCGGACAGCTGGGCAAGCCATCTCACCATCGGCACCGGGAACTTCCACGGCACCGTGATCAAGACTGTTCTGTCCGATAATCCCGGGACCGTGCTCTTCATGCTTCACTGCGCACCCTGCCACAGCAACGATGCGGCAGGCAGGATCGGTCCGGATATCAGGGGTGAGCGGCCGTCGCAAATTGAGTTCGCCGTCACCATCCCTATCATGCGGGGACATGCGATATTGACTCAGGACGAAATAGCCTCAGTCGCTGACCGCCTCGCAGCACTCGAAAGGGGCGACCCGCCTGTCGGAGTTGTTATAAATACGAGTCCCTGTTCGGAGTGCCATGGTCGTGATTTTGACGGCGGGATCGCTAAGGTGAGCTGTTTTTCCTGTCATAACGGGACGGAGGGGGCCATCGGTCATCCTGAAGGGTGGCTATCGGCGACCGAAAATCGCCTTCATTTCCATGGACGTTATGGCTCCGATTTTGTCAGAGGCTGTACAACGTGCCATGGCGTCGATCTCAGAGGGTTGTTGGGACCAAGTTGTTTTTCCTGTCACAACGGGACTAATGCTCCCGTTCTTGAAATTCCCTTTCCGGATAAATAAGGAGGTGATGCGATTCTGTGAATAGAAAATGCGGTGAGATGAATTTTATGATGAAAAACCTCTGAAACAAGAAAGGGAGCTTACTGTGAAAAGATCTATTTTCATTTTAATTATTTTCTTTGCGATGGCTGTTTTTCTCTCCTTGGGACCGTACGCGGGAGCTTATCCCACTTACCAGTCCTCCGATGGCGCCGTGGACAACTGTTCTGAGTGTCATCCCGGATTCGTCGGCGGCTTTGGATCATCGCTCCACGAGCTGCATGTGGGGTCGACCCGGATGACCGCCACATGTACACTCTGTCATGACAGTCCGGGGAGTACACCGGTATATACATCGACAAGCCCCACTCAGAATAACAATTTGGGGTGTGCAGGATGTCATGAGCAATTTGGGTTAAGGCTGCACCATGAAAATGCGGGCGCCCCTGCCGACTCATCAGGGTTGACGTGTTTTGATTGTCATACGGTTGATCCCCCTCCGCCTGCCGAAAACATAGTGGATGCCAGTGTTCGAGCCTATTATCTGAGAAGCGATGTGAACGTGAAGGAGCCCTGTAATAGTGACGGCTCTGAGGACTGGGACGGCGACACAATCGGTCTCGACAATGATGGCGATCTCCTCTATGACGGCAATGATCCGGACTGCCAGGCGGGTCCTACTACGGTCCCTGTCCCTTCAGGACAGCAGATCTTTCCGCCCTTTGATGCGCCTAACCTGCCCAATCCGAATGTGGACCCATCTCTTTCACAGCCTATCGGGGTAGGCACGATTGCAACGGGTGGTGATACCGTTGATTTACGGGTCTTCACCGACACTTTCTCGGGCCCGGTGGATGTCTATTTCGGTATCAATGCACCGGCGATAAGCCCGGAAGTCTTCCTGCTGACGTCTGATGGTTCACTCCTGCCAGCTTCACAAGGACTGGTGAAGTGGAAGGAAAGCGTCCTGAGCGTAAACGAAGATGTCTTCGTTAATATTCCCGCTTCGGCCCTCCCTCCGGGTACTTATAACCTCGCCCTTGTAGTGACACCTGCAAACAGTCTGAACAGCTTTTACTTCTGGTTGACTTCCTTCACCATCGGCGAACAGATCACGGTTACTATGAGCGGTGACCAGGAAGTGCCTCCCGTCATGACAGCGGGTACCGGAACCGCCAATATCGCGGTGAATTTCGAAACAGGCGTAATGGTCGGGATGGTGACCTTCAGCGGGCTCTCGGGACCTGCGACGTTGGCACACATCCACGAGGCCCCGATAGGCGAGAACGGAAACGTTGTAATCGGTCTGGAGCCTCCAGCGGCACCATCAGGTGTCATAATCGTATCGGCGACGCTTTCCTCTCAATTACTTGACGCCTTGATGAACAATGAGCTGTATTTCAACATCCACACGATGTTAAATCAGGGAGGTGAGATTCGGGGACAGATTATTTATCCCGGTCCGATTATGCCATAAATGTTCTGGAAAAGCCGCCGGAGAATGCACTATATCTCCGGCGGCATTTGAACGATGATAAAGCTGCCCCTATTCATTTTTTTCAATTTCCGCTATCTTTTCGCTCGCTTTTCTGAAACGTTCGTGTTCTTCTTTCGTAAGCGAATCGATACCGCTTTTTCCCGCCTTGTCAAGGAGCCTGTCAATCTCTTCCTGCAGTTTCTGTCTTTCCCGCCTTTGGTCCCAGACCACTTTCAGATGGCGCTTTTGTTTTCTTTCATCCTTCCAGCCTGAAACCGACCTTCCCCAATCTCCCCACTTCATGTAGACCAGTCCGAATAGCATTCCGCCGAGGTGTGCGACGTGCGCAATTCCGCTTCGCGTGGTGCTTATCGCGGTCAGGAATTCAATGACACCGATGCCTATCACAAAGAACTTTGCCTTGACCGGAAAAACTCCCCATATATAGATGAGCTGTTCGGGGAAGAGGATCCCGAAGGCCATGAGCAGGCCGTAAATTGCGCCGGAGGCTCCTATTGTCGGAACAGGACTGCCCGGAGTAACGACTGCGTTCAACAGACCGGCGCCTATCCCGCAGATGAAATAGAAGTTAATGAACCGGCGTGCTCCCCAGGTCGATTCGAGTGCCGTGCCGAACATGTAAAGGACGAACATATTGAAAAGCAGATGGAATACACCGCCATGGAGGAACATGTAAGTGACGGCCTGCCACAAGGCGCCTTTCCAGAAAAGAGCGGGCGTCAGGCCGAAAAGGGCGATCAATTTCGGGCCGAATAACAGTTGGAAAAGAAAGATCCCCGAATTGGCATATATCAGGTACTTTACCATGGGGCTTATCCTCGGGAAGAAGCCCCACCTGCTGCCATAACGCATCAATTTTTTCTCTGGTGAAAAAATGTCGAGATTTTAAGGATTTTAAATGCCCAGGGCTTTCTTCAGCTTCTTTCTCTTTTTCCAGATGGCTCTCTGCCCGTGATCGATTGTCGAAACTATCTCTCGCCGGGCCTTCTCTGATAGGTCCATGCCCTGATCGATAACATCCGCAGTCTTCTCCCTGAGATCGGCAGCGAAATCATTTACGTCTTCCATCGTCTCTTCGATGAGATCGACTGCGTTGTCTTTCATACGGCGGGCCGCCTTCGTAATGTCTTCCCTGGTCTCCCTCCCCGACTTGGGTGCATAGAGAAGGGCAATAACCGATCCGATCACTCCCCCGATCAAAAAAAAGCCTCCGACCATCTTCGCATTGTCCTTCATAATATCCTCCTGACGCATAACATGTTCATACTTAAGCCTATCATAAGGGCAAAGAATGTCAAGACGGCTTTTTGCCGGCATAAGGAATACTATCGGTAACCTTCACTTATGGGGTTGGCGCATAGTCGTCGTTCGTACCTTCGATTGCGGAGAATATCTCCACGACCTTTAACGACATTATTTTTCGAGCATGGCCCTGACACGTTCGTTTACGACCTTGCCGTCGGCTTTCCCCTTGACTTTCGGCATAAGTTCCCTCATCAGTTTTCCCATATCCTTGATCCCGGAGACCCCGGTCTCCTCTATGGCGGCCCTGATAATCTCATCCAATTCCTCACTGCCCAATTGCTGAGGCAGATATCTTTGGATGATCCCGATTTCAAGCCTTTCTTTATCTGCAAGATCTTTTCTCCCGGCTTGGTCATACTGCTCCGCCGACTCCCGCCTCTGCTTTACCATGCTCGACAGAACTCCGACCACATCCTCATCTGTGAGCTCTTTGCCGCTGCCGCGTTTGGCGATCTGCGCGTTCATGACCGCTGATTTGATCATCCGCAGCACCGATATCAGCATCTCCCGGTCATCGCTTCTGCTCTTCATGGCCCCGGTCAGGTCTTTTCCTATTTTTTCAAGAAAACCCATGGTTGTCTTTCCTCCGATATTATCCAATAATTTTCAGCGACTGATTATTTTTGCTATAAATGATACCTTCACTGGGAAAAAATGGAAAGAGGAAAGAAGTCAGAAGCACACAGCCGGGGAAAAAGATTCCCTCCCTCAGTCAAAGGGAGGGATTAAGGGAGGTTGATACATTCAATTTCCGCAGGAAGATCTCTTGCAACCGATAATTCTCTCCATGGGACTATAAATTGCGACGGGGACTTTCAGTATATTGCTTTCCCGGCTACGGAGTGATGTATGAAAAGAGAATTACGCTCTTTTGTCTCCTCTCCCGGATTATTCGCCTCAAGCATCCTCAACTCCGATTCCAATATCCGTCTGATCAGGTCGAGTTCGCTGTATTCCTCTTTGATTGCATCCCAGGACTGGAGGGTCCTGATCGCATCCCGAAAAAACATCCTCTCCGTGAGTGAGAGCGAAAGAACTTCCCGTCTCCAGAAACTGATTGATTTCATATTTCCTCCATTGTTAGCCTGACCTGCTAGTTCATAGGCTATAGCATAGACCGGCATTAATTCTGTAATCCTGATCACACACGGCATATGCCGTCTTTCATGTACGGTCTTCATTTTTTTGATAAGATGAATTTATTACTCGGTTCACACTTCTCAGGAGGAATAATGAAACTGGGCAGGAGAGTCTTTCTCGCCATACTCGCCGCCTCGGCAGCGGCGTTCGGCATATACCGGAGCAGGCACAGCCTTAAAGTCTTTCTGAAGGAGCCGGAAAGAGAAAGCCGGCCCGAAATCAGAAAGAACCCTTTCGTGCGTGGACGGAAATCGCTCGTAGCCGCATCCGGGGGGACGGACCTCAAAAGAATGGTGAGGGAAGCCGTGGCTTCGATAGGCGGATTTGGACTGCTCGATCTTAGAAGCAGGAGAGTTCTGGTGAAACCGAATATCGTAGGGGGGAGAAAAAATCCTACGACGACTAATCCCGCCGTCATCGAGGCCGTGGTCAAAGTTCTTTACGAGGAGGGCGCCGCCAGGGTCTTTGTCGGCGATATGTCCGCTCTTATCAGGGGCGGAACAAAAAAAAACATGGAGCGGACCGGCATCATGAAGGCGGTCCGTGACTCCGGCGCCGAACCGGTCTTCTTCGAAGACCACGGCTGGGTGAACGTGAAAGTCGAAGGCAAATATATAAAAGAGGTAAGCGTTACGGAATGGATCTTCAATGTGGATAAGGTCATCAATGTTCCGGTGATAAAGACTCATAAGTATGCCGGGTATTCAATCTGCCTCAAGAACTTTGTCGGCGCCACTCACTTCAGTCAGAGGCCCTATCTGGTCGACAGGACGCACTGGGAAGAAGTCGTCTCCGAGCTCAACCTCGCCTACCGGCCGGATCTGAACGTCGTGGACGGAACAAAGGTGATGATCGAAGGCGGCCCATGGGAGGGAACGGCGGAAGATGTGGGAGTTATACTGGCAGGCGGGGACAGGATCGCCTGCGACGTCACAGGTCTCGCTATAATAAAATCATTCGGAAGATGGAAACGCCTCGCTTCGATATCTCCATGGGAAATGAGGCAGGTAAAAAGAGCTGTCGAACTCGGTCTGGGTGCAAATAACACGAGTGAAATGGAACTGGTCATCGCCCGGAGTGGAGGCAATCCGGCGTTTAATGACCTTATGGAGAGGGTGCGGACCATGATATGATGCCCGGCCTGGCCCGGGACAAATATTTCATAACAAGACACTTACAGCGGAAACACCGGGACGCGGGGAACGCTTTTTCTGTCTACTATGAAGTTGCCTCTGCGCCTCCGTGCCTCTGTGGTGAAATCCTTTTTGGAGGTGGCCATGCCGGAGATACTGACGAAATATCCCGATACCGTTATAAAGCTTTTGAATGAATCAGGTGCGAAATGCGGCGCCGATATTCCCCGGCAGATCCTGATTTCCTGTCCCCCAGAGCGATTTTGTTCCCTGCCTACAGGAGAATTATGCATTTACGGTCTCGATGAAGTCCGCGAGATGACACAGATGAAGCCGATGGAGGTAATCAAGGCTTCCGGAAAGTCATTATTGTCCAGTCCTGAAGTAATTATAACGGTCCTTTTTATATTCGTCGCAGGAGCCCTCTTCGGGAATTTTTTTTCCCGCAGGAAAAAATAAAATGATTCTCAAAGATGGCAAAGTCGGAGAGGCCGGGATGAAAGAGATACCGCTCGCATAATTTCATTAATTCAGTTCCCGTAAGTGCAGGATTCCTGAAAATAAGGTACAATGAAATCAGAAGAGCGCGATATGAAAAAGCAAAATCAGGAATTTTCCGGCAAGGGAAAAACATCTCCTGTGAAAAAAAAAGCCGGCGGGGAAACCGGTATGGACAGTGAAGATGCGTGCAGATGTAAGGAAGTGTCCGAAAAATCTTTCCCCGGGTTGCTTAAAGTGATGGTGAAAGATCTCGCTTTCTGGAAGAAAAAAGATAAAAGCGGAAGCTGAATTTTACGAGCTACCGCTTCGTGGCCCGGCAAAGAGCCAAACGAGCAGGCCGATGACCGGAAGAATGAGTATGAAAACAACCCAGAAGACCTTTGACCCCGTCGATGTCGCGCTCTGAAAAACATTAACGATCGCCCAAACATCGGCGATGAGGATAACCAGTCCGATAAGCCCGCCTACTTCGATTCCCATTTATTAGTCCTCCTTATTTCGCACCTTAAACACATTCTTGCAGGAGTTCGGGCAAAAGGCAAGCGAGTGACGGTAACGAAAGTGCTCCTCTTTTTTGATATGATCCGCGATAATATGAGATAAACCTCGATCGGGCGTAAGTAGCCGCATGCGCCGATTGCGCCCGTCGGAAAGATATGGTAGTTTAATGTGCATGGAATCGACCCGGCTGACACGCGGCCTGATTAAGGCACTAATCAGCATTCGGCAATAATTCAGGTAATAGATATGTCATTGAGATTAATGGAAATATATCTCAAGAAGGAGAAAGAAGGCGAGATTGAGACCCTTCTCCGAAAGCTGCCCATTCTGGAGATGTGGCATGATCATCTCCCCGACGGCGACACGATCACGAAAGTCTTGCTAAAAGCCGAAAATACCGAAACCGTCATCAACGACCTTCAGAACTATCTTTCTACGCGCCTGGCCTTACGGCTCGTTATACTTCCCGTGGAAGCTACGTTGCCACGGCCTGAAGAACCTGCCGGGGAAGAAGAGAAGACCCCAGCCGAGAAGAGTCCCCAGAGGATCAGTGTCGAGGAGCTTTACCAAAAACTGATTACCGGGACTAAGGTTTCAAAGGGATATCTGGTCATGACTGCCCTCGCCTCTATTGTCGCCGCCCTGGGACTGCTGAAAAATGACGTGGCGGTCATAATCGGCTCCATGGTAATCGCGCCTCTGCTCATCCCCAATAAGGCCCTTGCTCTCGCTACTGCCCTGGCCGATTACAAGCTGGCAAAAAAAGCTTTTTTTGCAAATTCCGTCGGATTTTTCACGGTTCTCTTTATCGGACTGATAATGGGCATTTTCATGAAAGTCGACCCTTCCATTCCACAGATTGCTTCCCGCTCAAACGTGAGCCATTACTATATTTTTTTAGCGCTTGCTTCGGGTGTCGCCGGCGCGTATTCCATAACTTCGGGCGTGGTCGAAGCTCTCGTGGGAGTAATGGTCGCCGTAGCTCTTCTGCCTCCGCTGGTCGCTTCCGGCCTGCTGGCCGGTGCGGGTGAATGGATAGACGCCACGGGGTCGATGCTGCTCTTTTTGGTGAACGTAGTAAGCATCAACCTTACGGCGGTGGTCACATTCGTTCTTCAGGACATAAGACCCCAAAACTGGTGGGAAGCGGAAAAGGCAAAGAAAGCCGTCAGGATTGCGGTTGCTGTGTGGATTGTCCTTCTGTTCCTGCTGGCGATAATGATACTCTTTGAACAGAAAATCAAGCTCTCGATCGTATGATGAATGAAGAGGGCCTGTCTAATGAAATAAAATGCAGGGTCGAATAAGGGGCATGCTGCATCGCCCCTCGATATCGTCGCCCCTTCCGGGCATGCCCGAAGGCAAACCGGCAGGAGCGCGGCGCGCCCATCTCGGCGAACGGAATCTTTGCGGTATTTACGACAAATCTGAACGTCCCGGGGTCTGCGATCGCTTCCAACCCTCGTTCGAACCTGTGCGGCTCTTCAGGCCCCGAAGCACTCGAGCGTATTGCGCTGCTGGAAGAGTTGACTAAGGCCTCTTTTCTTGATGACGCTCTTGAATCCCGCTGCTAAAAAGTCTTAAGTATATACTCGGCAATTTTCTTCGCCTGATCGTCGGGTATTGTCTTTTTATCGAACTGCGTCATGCCGGGTCCGGGGTTTCGCATCTTACCCATTATGTCTTCCGCGGTTTTAACTCCGTGCTCCTCCCTGTCCTCCTTGTGGAGAGTATAATCGGGATTGACGATGTTGCCCCCGTCGGGATGACAGACTGCGCAATGTTTCTCGAACAACTCCTTCCCCGTCATATCATTTGCTTCTGCGGTTTGAAAAACGAAAAACATGACAAATACTACAGATATTGCCGCCGATAATGTTTTCATCACTATCCTCCTTATCTCTAAAACATACTCTTGCAGAAACTTTTCAGTAAGCGTAACAGCAGCCATCCTCAGAAGGATTCCCGATGCGCTTCACTTGCGGGAATGACAGAAAAAAGCAACGATATTTGTCATTCCGGCTCGTACGGTCTCCTCTTCTCCTCGCCGAACCCGCCTGAATGCTGGGGGCGACCCGCCGGGGCGAGGATATTTCTTTTTTTTCTTCTTCTGAAAGGTTATGTTCCTATACTCTAATTGTACTACGTCCGCCTGATTATTCAAAAAGAGATCTGATGATTAACTTGTCCGCCGTCAGGACAGCCATCACAAGCAACATATAGATATTGGTCCGACGGAAAAGGATCTCATAACTTTTTCCTTTTTCCCGATGCGTCAAAAGTTTCGTCCCATTCCATACCAGCCACAGTGAAAAAACAGCAAGGGCGTAATCCGAAGAAATATTTCTTATCATACCGGTTGAGGTCAGGAACATCCCGCTCACCGCCGCCGCACCCAGCCAGATGAAAACGATCCGGCCCAATTGTTTCCTGCTGAACATTGTCGATAAAGAAGGCAATCCCGCCTGTTCGTACTCCTTGCCGCAGCGCAAGAGGAGCAGCCAGAAATGGGGTACCTGCCACATGAAAAAAAAGAAACAAAGGAAGAGCAATTTACTGCTGAATGGATCTCCGCCCGCCGAGAGCCAGCCTATCGCGGGGGGCATAGCGCCCACCAGAGATCCCGGGATGATCGCAAAGGCGGTTTTTCCTTTCAGGAAAGTATAAGCACCGTTGTACCAAAGGAGTGTGAAGAGCCCGAGCAACGCCGGAGCAGATCCCCCACACAGATCGAGAGAGCATAACCCCGTAATGATCAAGACTATCGAGAAGGACAACGCTCTTTCAGGATATCTCAATCGTCCCGAAGGAAGGGGTCTGTCCTTTGTCCTCGACATGAGGCCGTCCCTTTCCCGTTCCTGGAACTGGTTCAGGGCCGAAGCTCCGCAGGCCAGGAGGAATATGCTCCCTCCTATGCCCGCGGCCCGGAGGTCCCATCCCGAAGATGCGAGCAAATATCCAGTTGCGGCAGACAATGCTGAAAAGAGCGAAACTTTTATTCTTATGAGCTCAAAATATACTTTCACTGCATGTCCGTCATTTAAGGGTCTTTATGTACGCTATTATATCGTTTATTTCGTCGTCGCTCAGAGGAATGCCCGGCATGACCGGCGGGAACCCTTTTACGATATCCTGTTTGGGATGTTCTATGGATTCTTCGATATACTTTTCATCGGCGGTGAGTGTCCGTTCCTTACCGTTCGTCGTGACCGTCACTGTTCTGCCATAGAGACCCTTGAACGTCGGCCCTATTTTCTTCGAGCCGTCCGTAGTGTGACAGCCAAGGCATCCCTTGGATTGCAGAAGTTCTTTCCCGCGGTCCTCAGGTGCGGCAGCCGCTTCCTTTGACTCATACCACGAATTGAAATCGCTCTCCTTCATGACGATGACTTTGGAGCGCATGTGTGAATGTTCAAGGCCGCAGTATTCGGTACAGAAGATATCAAATTTCCCGAGGTCCCTGGCGGCAAACCAGAGGTGCGTCATCATTCCCGGAACGCAGTCTTCCTTTACCCTGAAGGCGGGTATGAAGAGACTGTGGATCACGTCCTCGGAAGTAAGGAACAACTGCACCGGTTTCTTTACAGGCACTCTCAGGACATTGGCCTCCTTGCCGTTTTCGTAAGTGAAATGCCATGACCACTGCCTCGCCTTCACTATGACCGGCATGGTTCCGGGAGGAGGATTCCTTATGAATTTGAAGTCGACCCATCCGTAATAAAACATTATCATTACGAGTATGGTAGGAATAATCGTCCAGGCTATTTCGAGCGGGACATTATCTCCCACCTCCGACGGCTGAGGGTTTCTCCTGCTGTTGTATTTGAAAAGGAAAACGACCATGGTAACTGTAACGATTGCCAGGAGGACAACGCAAATACCCAGTATGATAAAAAAAGAGCTTTCAACTTTTCCGACGATATTAGCCGGACCGAGATACATTTTTTCAGGATTCATCGGTACCACACATCGGCAAATGTCAGCATTATGACGGCCGACAGGATCAGGAGAACGCTGGTCAGGAACCACCGTAAAAAAGCGCCCTCATATTTCAGATGCATGAAAAAGGCCAGGACCAATAAAGTCTTGATCGACGCTATCAGCAGGTTCACCAAAACGCTGTAACGGGAAACCTCGACCCGGGCCGCAAAAATAGTGAGACCAAGCAGCACCATGAGGGCGATCCATACATATACGTAGGTTTTGTATTCCACAATATGCGGGCTCTTTTCATTGCGAGATTCTGTCACCTTTGTCTCCTACGTAACTAGATAAAACAACGGGTAGAGATATATCCAGACAATATCCACAAAATGCCAGTAAAGACCCGTATTCTCGAGTTTCGAAAAATTCCGCACCGTAATATTACCGCTGAGCGTAAAATAGACCATGAAAGAAATGACTATCATACCGATCAGAACATGCAGTCCATGGATACCGGTCATGACGTAATAAAGTCCGAAGAAGAGTTTCGTCCCGTTGCTCATCTGATCGAGCTGGGGAGCATTAGGATAGATCCCCCTGACGATCTTCTCGTGCCATTCGAAATACTTGATAGCCAGAAAGGCGGCCCCGAGAAAGACAGTGCAGGTCTGCAACACGGCCGAAACCCCGTTTCTCCCTTTCTTGACCGCAGAGATAGATATGGCGACCAACAGGCTGCTGGTCAGGAGGATCGCCGTGTTCACGGACCCCAAAACGAGATTTTCTTCCTGGGCGGCAGAATGAAATTCGTGCGGAAATTTCGACCGGTAGATCGAATAGAGAAGAAACATTCCTCCGAAGAAAAGGATCTCCGTAAATAGAAAAAACCACATGCCGTATTTTGAAGCTAAGGTGTCCCGTTCTTCGAGATTTTCCATATATATCGCTCCGTCTCCGATTTAATGACCGTTGTCCTTGAGCACCGGGCGTTCCTTGAAGTTCTCATGAGGCGGCGGGGAAGGGATCTGCCATTCAAAAGACCCGCCGCCCCATGGATTGGAAGGCGCTTTTTCGCCTTTAAACAGCGCACGTATCAGGTTGGCGAATATGATGATCAGCCCAACGGCCAGTATCCATGACCCGATTGTGGAAAGTACATGGCCGGTGTGATAGCGAGGGGGGTAGTCGAAGTATCTTCGGGGCATGCCATTGTATCCGAGGATAAACATAGTGAAATACAGGAGGTTGAAGCCGATAAAGAGAATCAGCCAACCGATCTTTGCCGGCCTTTCACTGTACATCTTCCCGAACATCTTCGGAAACCAGTAATGAAGGGCGGTCAGCAGCGCGAATCCCGCCCCTCCAAACATTACGTAATGGAAGTGGCCGACGATAAAATAAGTGCCGTGAAGGTGTAGGTTGGGAGCCAAAGACCCGATGATAAGACCGGTAAGGCCCCCTATCGAGAACAGAAATATGAATGACACGGCAAAAAGAAAAGGCGAATTCATTACGATCGAGCCCTTGTACATGGTCGATACCCAGTTGAATATTTTTATCCCGCTTGGGACCGCGACAAGGAAAGTGATGAAAGAGAAGATCGCCCTTGAGGTATCGCTCATGCCGCTCGTGAACATATGGTGTCCCCATACGAAATAGCCCACAATCGCAATCCCCAGCGCCGAATATGCGACCGCCTTGTAACCGAAGATCCTGTGGCGCGCAAAGACGGGGATCACCTCGCTGATGATCCCCATGGCTGGCAGCACCATGATATACACCGCAGGGTGTGAATAGGTCCAGAACAGGTGTTCATAGAGGATCGGGTCTCCGCCCTTGGAAGGATCGAAGAACCCTACCCCGAAGACCCTTCCGAGCACAATAAAAATGAGGGTGATCGCGAGCACCGGAGTGGCCAGCATCTGGACCCAGCCGGTGGCATAGAGCGTCCATGCGAAGATCGGCATCCTGAACCAGGTCATCCCGGGGGCGCGAAGCCGGTGGATCGTAGTGACGAAGTTGAGCCCGGTGAGGATGGAAGAAAAGCCGAGGACAAAAACGCCGAAAACGGCCAGGCCGACATTGGCTTTCACTTCGATGCTGTAAGGGGCGTAAAAGGTCCAGCCGGTATCGGGAGCCCCCCCCGGCAGCAGGACGGAAAGTGCGATGATTGTCGCTCCGGTAAGATAAATCCACCATGTGAAACGGTTGAGGCGGGGGAATGCCACGTCTCTCGCCCCGAGCATAATGGGAAGGAAGAAATTTCCGAAGGCCACGGGAAGACCGGGGATAATAAATAAAAAGATCATGATTATTCCGTGTACGGAAAACAACCGATTATAGGTCTCCGCACCCATGAATGTCCCGGGGGAAATGAGACTGAGCCGTATGAGCACTCCCAGGGAGACCCCGACAAGGAAGAAAAGGACAATAGCCGCAAGATACTGGAGGCCTATCCTCTTATGGTCCGTCGAGAGCAGCCATGCCAATATACCATGATGCTTTCCCGTATCGTGATAGAAACTGACTTCCCGTGATCCGTTATTCTCCATCTGTTTCCTTTCCGTTTATTCCCCGGCCCTTTCCGGTCGACTTGAGTAAGACGTAGAGCGCGGCAAGAGAAATGAGTGTAATGATCCCCACGACCTTCATGAGCGAAAAAAACTTCGCTTGTCCCGGCGGTTCGTGAAGGAAGCAGTACAGTGGCGTACCCGCGCGGGTCGCGCTCACTTCATTCCCGGCGGCTTCGCCGATCGCCATTTGCATCTCCATCGTCGAAAAAACGACCGGATAAGCCAGGCCGTAATTATATTTCGGTACGTTCATATATTCCGTGATCTTCCCTTCAGGAGAAATAAATATGAGCACTTCCGGATGGACAAAACCGTGGTCCATTTTCTTGAACCTGATCCCCACTGCCTCCGTTATTCTTCTGATGTTCTCCCTGTCTCCGGTCAGGAATTTCCAGGCATCCTCGGGAAAATGTCTCGTGATAGAAGTTGTATAATTGGCTTTGCCGTTCCTGGCATCGACCGGAGTATCGCTCTCGTCAAAGCTCACGGTGACAAGTCTGTAATCCTTTCCCGGAGTAAGCTGCATCGCGTCAACCGCTGTCGCCAGTCCGGAAAGGACCTGAGGACACATATGCGAGCAATCCAGGTAAACCAGGGTAAGAATTACAGGTTTGTCCAGGACCTCCCGCAATTCAATATTTTCTCCATTCTCGTCGTAAAAGGTGAGATCCAGGGGTATGCGACCCCCCGGTTTTTCATCAAGTCCGGCAGTGCCGTACAGACCCGGCTGGCCCCAGGCCGCAGCGGCGGCCAGAAGTGTCATGGCAATAATCAACCTTGAAGTAACTTTTATCAATGCGCCTCCTTAGCCAATCATATAAAACTTATCACAAATAAGACTTCCTGAGAAGAGGTGAAAAAAATTGAGGTATAGAAGCCTACTCAGTCCAGTCGGCGATGAAGATATCAGTGGCTCTGGGTTTATCGGGGTTCCTGTTGGATGCGAAAACCAGTTTCCTGCCGTCGTGAGAAAACATGGGAAAGCTGTCAAAGACATTATTATAAGTAACCCTTTCAAGACCCGTTCCATCGGCATTGATGAGGTAGAGCTCGAAATTATGCCCGAACTTTTTAATATCGGTATGCCAGTCGTCCATATTGCTGGAAAAAATAATTCGCTTTCCGTCCGGGTGCCACGAAGGGGCCCAGTTGGTTGCGCCGTTGCTCGTAAGTCTTTTCTTGTTTGAACCATCGGCATCCATGACCCATATATCGAGGGGAACGGACTTTATATAGTCTCTTTCCATACAATCCTGCCAGAGAGCTTTTTCCTCACCGGTCTCCGGATACCAGGCCCGCCAGACAATTTTCATCCCATCCGGTGAAAACCATGGTCCTCCGTCATATCCTGCCCTATCTGTAAGCCGTCGTACGTCAGAGCCGTCGGCGTTCATTATGTAGATATCGAAGTCTCCTTCCCTCTGAGACCCGAAGACGATCCGGCTCCCGTCGGATGAAACAACGGGTTCGGCATCATATTTCGGATTGTCCGTAATTTTTCCCAACCCGCTTCCGTCGGCGTTTGCTACGTAAATATCATACGGATAAAGAGGCCACACATAACCACCGGGCAGCTCCGGCCTAAGAGGACAGTCCCCGGGAAAGTGGGCGGTTGAGCTGAATATGATCCTGCCGTCGGGGAAGAAGAAGGAACAGGTATGGGCCCCGTGGTCGGGACTGACCATCTTCATGTCCGAACCATCAAGATTCATCGTCCATATCTTGTCGCAGGAATAGCTGCCCCTGTTCGACTGAAAAATAAGTTTCCGGTCATCGAAGCTGAAATATGCCTCCCCATTGTCTCCCTCGAAGGTAAGCTGGGTTACTTTCTTCATATGTCGATCATCGAACGTCTCTACGAAAGAGTGTTTACCCGTATTCGGGTGTATGCATCCGGCAACGAAAAGAACAAGCAAAAAATGCCAAAGGGTTTCGAGAGGTCCTTTCAGCTTCACTCTTTTCATGAGATAATCTCCCTGTCTTTATTGCTCAATGATTCAATGATACCTTAAATATTATAATATTTAAGAAAGGCCTTTTCGCGGACTAACCGCCGGACTGTCCTCAGAAAGATAAGTCTTTGCTGCGCAAATTAAAGGAAATAATTACGTTTATCTCTCATGCGCCTCCCGGAAAGCGGTTCATGAGTTATTATCATCATCGGAAAACGAAGAGACGGGAACATCGCGCGTTGAATATCCTTTACATATTGGCCGGAATAGGCCTCATAGTTGTCGGCGCTTCCCTTTCCCTCGTCCCCGGCGTGCCGGGTATAGTCCTCGGGGTCCCCGGTCTTGCAATGCTCGCCGCCAGATCGAAGACATTTGCCAGACTGCTCGATTTTGCAGAAGTCCTGGCGCGAAGGATTTACAAAAGGGGCCGGGCATGGTTCTCTCAGGAAACCGGAAAATAGAAAGAAAAGACAATGGTCCTGCCGGCTTTTCTTTTGTGATAAGATGATCTTACTTATTGAGAAAGGAGAATGAACAGGCGCCGACGGTTCTTATCCCTTGCACAATGACAGAAAATAAAATCCCGGTCATCAAATCAGGCAAGATTCTTACCTACAGACTCTACGATGTCGCCTTCGAAATCGACCTTCTGAAGGTCGAGGAAAAGATCAAGAAAGAGACTAAACGCCTTAAGATAAAGAGAAAACCTTTCAGCAAAGCGTTCGAGTTTGCAAACCCGCCCGTCTCTTTTCAGCTTCAGGAGTTTACCCGGATCTTTAACGGCATCGATTTTACGATTAATGTCTATACCAGGGCCTACGATTACGGGGTCTTGAGCATTATCCTCGAAATCCCGGTAAAAAACATGGATTTCACCTCTTTCGGGGAACTGGCGTTTACTCTCGAAAATACCGATGACGTCGATGTGGAGTGCGAAAACCAGCTCAAAAAGGCGGTCTCGATACTTGGCGATTCTCTCGTAAATCCGAATGTAAGCTATTTCGAGGAAGATTATACGATTTTTTTCATAGAATCCTTCTCCCCGGAAATCAGGATCGAAGACCTGCTCGGCAATTATGATATCGCCGGACTCATGCTCTATGAGAACAATCCTCTTTCGGAGCGTGTAAGAGATGAACTCATGTCGTGGAGGTTCTCATATCACGAGAATGACTGCACGATTCTCAGTTGGGACAGCGCCCTCATAATCGAACCCACGGGGGAGACCGAAATAGCGGACATCCTCGAGTTCGCGCATACACAGCTACTCGAACTCAGGTATTATGACCATATCGTGGACCGGGAGTTCGAGTCTATTTACAGGAGGGTTTCGGCCAGGGGGACTCCGTCTATCTGGAATATCAAAAAATATGAAAAATTTGCGGCGAAGGTTATGAGCACCGTTACCGAACTGACCGACATAACTGAAAAAATCGACAGCTCCCTCAAAGTAACCGAGGATGTTTATTATGCCAAGATATACATGTCTGCGATCCGTCTTTTCAGGGTAAAAGAATGGGAAGCCGGAATAAGGCGAAAACTCGATATAGCCGCCACCGTCTACGACATGATTTACAGGGAGATCGCGACCAAGAGGACCGAGCTTCTCGAGTTTGTGATCGTCGTACTGATAGTCATAGAGATCATTCTGTTCTTTGTGCAAGAGTGAGTAATCTTTTTTGCCCCTTGGCCTCCGGATGATATGACTTCATTTACATCTTCTCAGGACTTACGCAGTATGGTCCGGCCCGGTTTTTACCGGCTAATATCTCATTGCCACGGGATATTCTTGATCTTGTCGATATTTCTCATCCTGAAGCGACACGACCTGCAATAAATAGGTTCATGGGATATAATAGAAATAGTTTTTTGAGTACCATCTTAAGTGTTATTCGAGGAGGAGCGCCTGATGGACAGAAAAAGAATTTCGTCATTAATGCTCGCCGCCATTCTTATGCTCACGCTGTTATCCTCCATCCATGCATCTGAAGCAAAACCGGTGCAGGTAAAGAAAGGAGACAAATGCCCCGTATGCGGCATGTTCGTGGCAAAATACACGGACTGGATCGCCCAGATCGTTTTCAAGGACGGTACCTATGCGGCCTTTGACGGGCCAAAAGACATGTTCAAGTGCTATTTCCATATGGATAAATATGCCCCATCGAAAAAGCAATCGGATATAGCAGCAATTTTCGTTACCGAATATTATTCGACCGAGCTCATGGATGCCAGGTCGCTCCTGTTCGTTACGGGAAGCGATGTATACGGCCCCATGGGCTCTGAACTCATTCCTGTTGCCTCTATGAAGACGGCAAATGAGTTCATGAAAGACCACCGTGGTAAAAAGATCCTCAAGTTCGGGGAGATCAGCGGAGAGGACCTGAAATAATTGAGGATGTCTGCCGTCTTCTTTCTCTTTATCGCCCTCTGCATCGCCGCCATCAGCGGCCTCTGGGTCTATTCGGCGGGAGAAATCGTCCGGTTCGACAGCGACCGGACTGATATCAAAGAAATAGTAACGGCTCTGAAACTGACGGATATGTCTTTTTCTCATGATGCCCGTTACACGCGGCATCCTTCCCAGGCAGATCTCTTCTCGGCATTCCAGGACTCCCCTTCTTCCATAGAACATTTCCCTTCGGGGTCCGTAATTCCTCCGCCGCGGTTCGACTCGTTGGGGACCTCTTTGACGGTCGGGCTGAAATGAGCGTCACCAGGCATATCAACATCCTCGATTATACGCTTCGGTCCTTACTGAGAAGGAAATTCAAAAATGCCGGCATAATCATTGTCTTTGCCTTCGTCATCTTTCTCTCTGCCTCGATCCTCTTTCTCACTTATTCTTTCAAGCATGAAGCATCCCTGATAATGCAGGACTCACCGGAGTTGATCATCCAAAAAATGATGGCCGGTCGGCACGAACTGATACCTGTGGGTGTTGCGTCCTCTATATTGAATATCCCCGGAGTGGCCGGCGTCGAGCCGCGCTACTGGGGATATTATTACGATTCGCTGACAAAGGCCAACTATACGGTAATCTCATCGGAGACCGCCGTATCAGGTCAAAACAGGCTTCTTGAAGGGGTCCTTCCCGGCGGCGACCGTAACACCGCGGCCATCGGCAGAGGCGTTGCCAGGGCGCGTTTCATAAACCTGGGTGATGAGATATCGCTTCAGTCCTCAGATGGTGACATCGTCGACTTCAGGGTCGTCGGCGTCTTTGAAGCCGGTTCCGACCTGCTGACTTCCGATGTCATCGTGATCGGTCTGCGAGACTTTACGAAACTGTTCGGGATGCCGGAGGGACTGGCAACAGACCTTTCAGTGCATGTAAGGAACGCAAACGAGACCCCTGTGATCGCGCGGAAGATACAGGCATATTTCCCCGACACGCGACCGATCCTGCGAAGCGAGATCCTCCGCACCTACGACGCGGTCTTCGGATGGAGAAGCGGCCTGATCCTGACGCTTTTTGCCGGGGCCCTCGTTGCATTCATCATCCTAGCATGGGACAAGGCGACCGGATTGAGCGCCGAAGAGAAGAAAGAGATCGGTATCCTCAAGGCGATCGGGTGGGAAACTTCGGATATTCTCGAGATCAAGTTCTGGGAAGGAATCGCAATTTCTCTTTCGTCGTTTCTGCTGGGGATATTGCTTGCATATCTTCATGTATTTTTCTTCGGTGCGTCTTTTTTCTCGCCAGCGCTGAAAGGCTGGTCCGTCATCTATCCGGACTTCAGGATCGTACCGTTCATCAATCCCTATCAGATCGCGATTCTCCTATCCGTTACCGTCATCCCCTATATAGCCTCGACGATAATCCCTTCATGGAAGGCCGCTATCACCGACCCCGATGAGGTGGTAAGAGGATAATGCAGGTGCGGACGACGGAAGAGATCGTAAGGGTCGAAGAGGTCTCCAAGTATTACAACAAGGGCAAAGCGAACGAGGTGCTTGCTGTAAGCGACATCTCCGTGCGGATTATGCGAGGTGATTTTGCGGTCCTTAAAGGACCGAGCGGTTCGGGTAAAACCACCCTCCTCTCACTTATCGGCTGCATGGCCCGTCCTACATCCGGCAGCATCGTCGTATCGGGCAAAGACGTTTCTCATCTGCCCGAGCGGTTCCTCACGGATATACGCAGGAAGACCTTCGGTTTTATCTTCCAGCAGTTTCATCTCATACAGGGGATGAGCGTCATACAAAATGTAATGGTGCCCCTCTTTCCGACTGACTCGAGGCTTTTGGAACTTGAAAAAAAGGCGGAAAGAATATTGGAAGGCCTGGGGATGTCGAAACGGATGAACTTCCCGGTGCAGGGGCTTTCCGGCGGTGAACAGCAGAGGACAGCTATTGCCAGGTCTCTCATCAACGACCCGGACATAATCCTCGCCGACGAGCCCACCGCCCATCTTGATACCGCGCTTTCCCTGGAGTTCATGGATATTGTGAAGCGCTTCAGGAATACGG
>JBECKU010000042.1:0-9362 GCA_040235385.1 Candidatus Sulfobium sp.
AAAATACCTTTTGGAGGGAGGAAGCATGACGAATAAGGACAAGATGAAGGCGCTTGAGATGGCCATAACCCAGATCGAGAAGAATTTTGGCAAAGGGTCCATAATGCGCCTCGGTGAGGGGACTGTAGTCGAAGGGGTCCAGGCCATACCCACGGGTTCTCTGACCCTGGACGTTGCGACCGGTATAGGGGGGCTCCCCAGGGGCCGGGTCGTTGAGATATACGGACCGGAGTCTTCGGGGAAGACCACTCTTGCCCTCAATGCCGTCGCCCAGGCGCAGGCATCGGGAGGCGCTGCTGCATTCATCGATGCGGAGCACGCACTCGATGTGAATTATGCCGGCAGACTAGGTGTCAAGGTCGATGAACTCCTCGTGTCCCAGCCTGATACGGGAGAACAGGCCCTCGAAGTGGCGGAATATCTGGTGAGGAGTGGAGCCCTCGATATCATCGTCATCGATTCGGTCGCGGCCCTCGTACCGAAGGCCGAGATCGAAGGCGATATGGGGGATTCCCTTCCCGGACTTCAGGCAAGGCTGATGAGCCAGGCCCTCAGGAAGCTGACGGCTGCCATCTCCAAGTCCCACACGACCGTGGTCTTCATAAACCAGATACGAATGAAAATAGGGATCATGTTCGGAAATCCTGAAACGACGACGGGCGGCAACGCTCTCAAATTCTACTCCTCCATGCGCCTCGATATCAGACGTATAGAGAGTATAAAGGAGAACCAGGAGATCATCGGCGGCAGGGTCAGGGTAAAGGTCGTCAAAAACAAGCTCGCTCCACCTTTTAAACAGGCGGAGTTCGATATCTATTTCAACCAGGGGATATCCAGGGAAGGCGAGATCATAGACCTGGGCGTGGATAAGGGAATTATCGACAAGGCGGGGGCATGGTACAGCTACGGTGGGAATAAGATAGGACAGGGGAGGGAACAAGTCAAGGAATTCTTGAGGAAAAACCCTTCCGTATCGAAAGAGATTGAAGAGAAGATAATGGGATCGCATCAATTGAAACAGGTGGAGACTAAAGGCTAGGGGACAACGATGTTCCAGTCGAGGAGAAGATCATGGATATCAACGAACTTTTAAAAACCGCGCATTCTATGGGTGCATCCGACTTGCACATAAAAGTCGGTTCTCACCCGGTTATAAGGACCAACGGTGAACTGGCGCAGATGACGTCCGAACCGAGACTCACCCAGGAAGAAACCCTGAAGGTAGCTTTTTCGGTGATGAACGCCGGACAGAGGGAAATGTTCAAGAAAAGAAACGATATCGACCTTGCCTACAGCGTGCCGGGGCTGGGGCGTTTCCGCTGCAATATTTTCATTCAGAGGGGGACCATAGGGCTCGTGTTCAGGGTCATACCCATGAGGATTCCTACCGTAGAGGAACTCAACCTTCCTGACATCATCAAAAATATCTCGCTGGAACCGAGGGGACTCGTCCTCGTTACCGGTACGACAGGAAGCGGCAAATCCACCACCCTTGCCGCTATGATCGATAATGTCAATACAAACAGGACTGAACACATTATGACGATTGAGGACCCTATAGAATATCTTCACCGGGACAAGCGGTCCATAGTGAATCAGCGGGAGATAGGGAATGATACCGAGTCGTTCAGCAAGGCGCTGCGGGCCTCACTCCGGCAGGACCCCGACGTTATTCTCGTGGGCGAGATGAGGGACTTCGAGACGATCCAGACCGCCCTGACCGCCGCTGAAACGGGCCATCTCGTCCTGAGCACCCTTCATACTGTTGACGCGGCCGAGACCATCAACAGGATCGTATCTGTTTTCCCTCCTTATCAGCACAAACAGGTGAGGATGCAGCTCGCCTCGGTCCTGAGGAGTATCATTTCCATGCGCCTTGTCCCAAGGGCGGACGGCAAGGGAAGGGTCCCGGCCGTTGAGATCCTGATCGCGACGGCTACAATCAAGGACTGTATACTCGATCCGGAAAAGACGAAGATCATCCCCGACATGATCGCCCAGGGGGCAGTACACTATGGGATGCAGACCTTCGACCAGTCGCTGCTGAAGCTTTACAAATCGGGACTGGTGACTTACGAGGAAGCCCTGAGAAGGGCCACGAACCCGGACGATTTCACACTGAAGGTGAAGGGGATCCAGTCGACAAGCGATCTCACTTTCGAAGAGCGGCAGGAGAAAGAAGAGATGAAGATTGACCGATTCGGCACATGAGGCGAAGCGCTATTCCTTTAAACTGCTCAGCTACAGAGGACGCAGCGAGAGCGAATTAGAAGAGCGGCTCAGAAGAAAAGGGTATTCCGAAATAGTAATAACCGCTGTCTTGAAGGACCTGAAGCAGTCCGGTTATCTTGACGATGCGGCTTTGGCCCTTCAGCTCAAGAGAATCGGCCGGGAAAGAAAACTTCTCGGACATCAGGGTATAAGGCTCTTTTTGCAAAAGAGGGGCATCTCGGATGATGTTGCAGACCAGGCGCTGGACTATGACGAAGACGAGGAACTAAGGAGTGCGCAAAGACTGATCGAAAAAAGGCTAAGGTCTGCCGGGAGCCGCTTGGACGAAGGCGGAAAAAGAAGGCTCCGGAACCTTATGATACGCCGTGGTTATTCCTTTGACGTAATCAGAAAGACGATGAAAAATCTCGATTTTCAGGAGGTCGAATAATGAAAAAGATATGTATTGCATTGGTTCTGTCAATTCTTGCGGCGTCCGCCGGATGTACGAAGGCGATGAGATATTCCGCCGAAGAGATCAGGGATTTTCCTCCTGAGATACAGGAGAACATCAAGAACGGGGAGATTTCCATGGGGATGACGATGCCCCAGGTAAGATATGCGTGGGGAGGGCCCGACCAGGTCATCTTCCTCACCCCGGGCGAGGATGGTAAAGAGCGGGTGGAGTGGCTTTATCAGGATACACCTTTATTCAAAACGAGACTCGTCTTTACAGAAGGATTGCTCACCGGGATACTCAGTTCCAAGCCGGGTTCGATTAAGTAATGAGAAGTTCGGAGATAAGGAGTGCTTTCCTGGAATTTTTCAGGGCGAAAGGGCATGAGCTCGTCCGGAGTTCATCGCTCATACCCGCAAATGACCCCACTCTCCTCTTCACGAATGCGGGGATGGTCCAGTTTAAATCGGTCTTTCTCGGAGAAGAAAAGAGACCTTACAGGCGGGCGGTCTCCAGCCAGAAATGCGTGAGGGCGGGAGGCAAGCACAACGACCTCGAGAACGTAGGTCATACATCCAGGCATCATACGTTCTTCGAGATGCTGGGGAATTTTTCCTTCGGAGATTACTTCAAGAAAGAAGCGATACTTTTTGCATGGGAACTTCTTATAGATGAGTTAAAACTTCCGGCAGGCAAACTCTGGGCGACCGTATACGAGGACGACGACGAAGCTGAAGGACTCTGGAAGGAAGTCACCGGGATCTCCGCTGACAGGATCGTCAGACTCGGCGCGAAAGACAACTTCTGGCAGATGGGTGATACGGGACCATGTGGACCATGTTCCGAGATCGTGATCGACCAAGGGGACGAAGTGGGATGCCGTCGGCCGGACTGCGCGGTAGGGTGCGACTGCGACCGTTATCTCGAGATCTGGAACCTGGTATTCATGCAGTACGACAGGGACAAAGAGGGGAAACTCAATCCCCTGCCCGAACCCAGCATCGATACGGGGATGGGACTGGAAAGACTCGCCGCGGTCCTCCAGGGGAAGCTAAATAATTTTGATTCGGATGTCTTTGCTCCGATCATCGCCGAGATAACCCGTTATTCGGGGAAGGCTTACGGCACCGACGGGGCGGTCGATACCGCAATCCGTGTTGTCGCAGACCATATCAGGTCTATAACTTTCCTGCTTGCCGAGGGGTTGATCCCTTCGAACGAAGGACGGGGGTATGTTCTTAGGAGGATTATACGGAGGGCATCGCGCTATGCAAAATTTCTCGATATCGGAGACCCCGTCCTCTATAAGTTATGCGACGCCGTTGCGAATTCAATGTCCGAAGCCTATCCGGAACTCCTCGAAGAAAAGGCAAGGGTCCGGAAAGTCCTCAGGATCGAGGAGGAGAGGTTCGACAGGACCCTTGAGCAGGGACTCGGCCATTTGAACGCCGTTATCAAGGCTACGAAAGAGGCCGGGAAGGAGACTATCGCAGGCAGCGAACTCTTCAGACTCTACGATACTTTCGGGTTTCCAATCGACATCGCCAGGGATGTTGCCGGGGAAAACGGTCTCGGCATCGATGAGGAGGGTTTCCATCGTGAGATGGAGTTGCAGAAGACGAGAGCGAGGGCCTCGTGGACCGGGGAGGAGGCGGGGTCCGCCCCTGTCTATAGGGATTTGCTACACCGGACCGGAAAGACGGAATTCATCGGATATGATGTGATGGAATCCGACTCAAAAGTGCTGGCGGTCCTTGTAAACGGAGAGGAAGCAGAGGTTGCACACGAAGGTACGGCGTGCGAACTTCTGCTGGACAAAACTCCTTTTTACGCCGAATCCGGAGGGCAGGTCGGTGATACGGGGGAGATAAGGTCAGAAGACGGAATGAAGACAGAGGTGTCTGACACTGTGAAACCTTTGGAGGGGCTGATCCTCCATCTGGCGAAGGTGAAGAAAGGTGCAGTGAGAAGTGGAGACCGGGTGGTCTGCTCTGTAGATCGCGAAAAGAGACTGGCGACGATGAGGAACCATACGGCCACCCATCTCCTTCACTCGGCCCTCCGGAATATTGTGGGAGAGCATGTTAAACAGTCCGGCTCATATGTCGCACCCGACAGACTACGTTTTGATTTTACCCATTTCAATTCTCTCGACAAAAAGACGCTGGATGCACTGGAAGACGATGTAAACGGGAACATCCTCAGGAACGAGGAAGTGAAGACAGAGGTCATGGAGACGACGAAAGCGATTGATTCCGGTGTGATCGCCCTTTTCGGAGAAAAATATGGAGATACCGTGAGGGTCCTGACCATCGCGGATATCAGCGCTGAACTCTGCGGCGGGACGCATGTGAAGGCCACCGGAAATATCGGACTTTTCAAGATTATCTCGGAGGGGAGCGTTGCATCGGGGATCAGAAGAATAGAAGCCTTCACCGGGAAGGAGGCCTTCCGGCATCTGAGGGAAGAAGAAGAGGAGTTGAGACAGATCGCCGATATTCTCAAGACGTCTGAAAAACCCTCTGATCGGTTGCAGAAAGTTCTGTCCGAGATGAAGGACCTGGAGAAGTCCGTCGAGAAGCTTAAAGGGAAATCCGCGGCCTCGAATTCATCCAGGATAGTCGGGAGCGCGCGGGTGATGGACGGGATCAAAGTCGTAGCTTATCGCCTGGACGGCCTGGACACGAAAGACCTGAGGATAGTGGCGGACAATGTGAGAGAAGGTCTAGGCAAGGGTATCCTTGTGCTTGCGTCAGTGAAGGATGAGCAGGCGTCTTTCGTTGCAATGGTTACGAAAGATCTTGTTGATACCTTTCATGCGGGTGATCTTTTGAAGCAGGTCGCGGCCTCCGCAGGAGGCAGAGGCGGGGGCAAGGCCGACGTGGCCCAGGGCGGTACAAAGGAGATCAAAAAACTGGACAAAGCCCTCGAATCATTATACGATATAGTAAAAAATCGGTAGTGTGTGAGGGGTGTGCGATCTCTGATTTCACATTGACGCGGTTGTTATAATCGCCGGGGTTTGTACTTCTTTCTTCCCCTTCACTCATTGCATAACAAGGAGGAGTCATGGCAATATTTGAGATCGTCAGGAATGCGATGCTCGCGGGTTTCGGCATGCAGGAAAGGATGAGGGAATTCGTAGACGACCTGGTGAAGAAGGGAGAACTGAGCGAATCACAGGGCGCCCGCCTTGTGAAGGAATGGTCCGAGAAAGCCGAGAAGAATACGGAAGACATGACCAAGTCTCTTAACGAGGTCATCTCAAAAACGCTTCAAAAGATGAACCTCTCCACAAAGGAAGACATCCGGACACTCCATGACAAGATAGATTCACTTTCTGCGAGGGTCGCAAAGATGGAAAGTTCCAAAGGAGGCGGGCAGGAAAATATCTAGATGCCTTTCACCTTCAGAAGGACATACAAGAATGTCAACCGGGTAAGGCAGATCATCAATGTCCTTCTCAAACACGGCTTCGGAAAACTCGTCGACCTGCTCCATTTGAGCAAATATATCCCCTTCCGGAAAAGGCTTGGGACATTCGGGCAGTGGCCTTCTCTTAAGAGTCCCAATGTCCCTGTGCGGCTGAGAAAGGCCTTTGAAGAACTCGGACCGAGCTTCGTGAAACTTGCACAGATACTTTCCACGCGGCCCGACCTTGTGAGTAAACCTTTTGCCGACGAATTCAGGAAACTGCAGGACAAAGTCCCCCCTTTTCCCACCGAAGAGGCTATATCGATAATTGAGGCGGAGACGGAGATCCCGGTCGGGGACATCTTTTCCCATCTCGACGTTAGTCCTGTGGCGGCCGCTTCCATCGCACAGGTCTATAACGGGACACTCCTCGACGGGAGCCAGGTGATTGTAAAGGTGCAGCGGCCGATGATAGAAGAGCAGATAGAGACGGACATCAACATCCTCACTTTTTTTGCCCATCTCATGGAGAGGTATATACCGGAGAGCGTCTTTTACAATCCCAGGGGAATCGTGGAAGAATTCTCCAGAACGGTAAGGAGAGAACTCAATTTCATGGAGGAGGCCAGGAACTGCATGCGCCTGAGAAGGAATTTCGAAGGGCATCCCGATGTGTACATCCCCAAGATTTTCGAGGAATTTACGACGCGCAGATTACTTCTCATGGAGAGGGTGGACGGGGTGAGGATAGATGATATCGAGGGCATAGCACGGCTCGGGCTCGATCGGACGAAACTCGCCAGGACGGGAGTCGACGCCTATTTCAAGATGGTCCTGGAAGACGGGTTTTTCCATGCCGACCCTCATGCCGGCAACATCTTTGCCATGCCGGACGGTAAGATCGGGTTCATGGATTTCGGTATCGTCGGCAGGGTATCCCCCGAGCTGAGGGAGACTATGGCTAACACCTTTCTTGCTCTCATCAGCAAGGATTTCGACGCTCTGGTCGAACAGTATATCGAGCTCGGGCTTGTGCCGGAAGACGTCGACCTCGAAGTTTTCCGAAGGGAGTTCAAAGCGGACCTCATCGATTTTCTGGAGCCCCTCTACGGCCTCTCCTTGAAAGATCTGAATTTCGCCGAGTATATGGATACGATCACGCACCTCGCCATCAAACACAAGCTCAAGATACCCTCTGACCTTCTTCTCGTCAATAAGGCGATGCTTATCCTGGAAAATCTCGGTCGCATACTCGACCCGAACTTCAATTTCATAGCTGCCGCCGAACCTTATGCGTCCAAACTCGTAAAGGAGAGATTGAGCCCGTCAAGGCTGTATAAAAAGGCTAGGAAGAACGTGACGGAATTCAGTGATTTTTTTCTTCTCTTTCCGAAACAGATGAAACAGATTGTGCGTAAGCTCTTAAGGGACGACATACATATTAAGATGAATCATATGGGGCTCGACCGGCTCATTAGGGATATGGACCGTTCGAGCAACCGGATCGCCTTTGCCCTGATCATCAGCGCCATTCTTCTCAGCTCCGCCATTATGCATGCCACCGGCGTCGGCCCCAAGATTTACGGGATGTCCGTCCTCGGGTTCCTGACCTTCGGCTTCGCCTTTATCCTCGGCATCTGGCTCATCATCTCCATAATCCGCTCGGGGATGCTTTAAGTTGACTTAGCATTTTCGCCCCTTGCAATAATAAACGAGTTCTCTATATAATGTTCGTTATGGGGGATACTCGTTACTGCCTATGTTGTGATGAAGAGGTGTCGTATAATGTTCTCGAACGAAACGAAAACAGGGAACTGACCTGTATTTACTGCGGTTTTACTCTCGACGTCCAGCAGACGCCTGGGGCGGCGTCCACCAGGCGCGGCTGTATCCTGATTGCGGAAGATTCGAAATTTACCAGAAAAATCATGGAGGATCTCATCAAAGATAAGGAGCTTGCCTCCGATGTGATGGGTTTCGATGATGGTCTGGGACTCGTCACTGCATACTCCGGTCTGCTCTCCGAGAGGAGACCCGTTGATCTGGCCATCATCGATCTTAACATGCCGGTCATGGACGGTTTCACCGCGGCGCGGGCGATAAGGGCTCTGGAGGTCCAACATAAGGCGGAAAAGGTCCCCATTGTATTTTTTTCGGCGGTAAAGGCCGATGAAAACCTGAAGAAACAGATGGCGGCCCTCGACCCGGCCGGCTACGTCAACAAGGGCTCCGACCCTGATCCGGAAAAGCTGGTCGACCGGGTGGATTACCTTATGGGATATTTGGCCGACCGGTACGGCCGCGGCGCTGTCTGATTTTTCGTCCGCTCCCGACGGTCAGGTTTTTCTCAGGAGCATCGCATGGGCGGAAAACCCTGCCCCGAATGCGACCATTACACACCATTCACCTTCCGTCACCCCTTCATCCCAGATATTTTTCAGAACGAACCAGACAGTAGGCGATGACATGTTACCGTAGTTAAGGAGGACATCACGCGTCGGGGAGAGTTGAGAGTCGGTAATTCGCAGCTCCTTCCCGATTTCTCTTATGATCTTTTCACCCCCGGCATGAAGCGCCCAATGCCGGATGTCGGCTGCTTTCAGCGACAGTGGGTCAAGGAGGTCCGATACGACGCGTGCGACCGCTTTTTTTACGATATGAGGCAGCCGGGTGGATATTTGATTGTAGAGACTGCCGTTCTTATGGACGTATCGGAGAGAGTCCCTGTGCTCAGGCAGGTATATACTGGATGATGATACAAGTTCAAATCCGCCGGGGCGGTTCCGGAGAACTGCGGCAGCGGCGCCGTCCGAAAATATCGAACTGGATATGATGGGACTCAGGTCGTCATCCATGTGGAAGGTCGCACTGCATATCTCTACGGAGACGCTCAGAACTATGCTTTCGTCTCCGTCGATCTGCGTCCCCGCGACCTGCAGGTTGGGGATGGCCCCTCCGCACCCGCTGCCGACAAGATCGAAGGCCCGTATATCGGGGCGCATGCCCAATTCTCCTATCAGATAAGTTGAGATGCCGGGACAGACATATCCCGTGCAGGTATTCACTATGACCGACGATACGTCTTCGGCTCTCGCCCCTGCTTCTGCCAGGGCTTTTCGGGCGGCCTCCGAGGACAGTCGCGCGGCCCATTCCGTAAACCGTGCGATTCGACCGTCGGGGTCTTCTCTGATTAAACATTCAGGCTCTGAAAATGCGAAGTGTCTTCGGGATATGGAAGGATGAGAGAGTATCTTGTGCATGACCGAGAGGTTTCTCTGAC
>JBECKU010000335.1:0-5146 GCA_040235385.1 Candidatus Sulfobium sp.
GAGATTCAGGACCCAAAAATAATCCGGTTTTAATTTCCTGGATTTCACAAAGAGACCGACTTCCTCATCGCTCTGGCAGGCAACAAAAGCGTAATTTTCACTATGGTCAATAACAAGGAAACGTTCTGTTTTATCTCTGAATGATCCCATAAAACCTCCTTTTTGAAAGGAATTTTAAAGACATTCATTTTCAGCTTAAAACAGACATCTATTTTCTTATAGCATACTATGACGAGCACTTTACTTCTACTTAAAAGTGTTTTGCTGCTCCGCTGCCCGCGCTATATAAATGAGAGAATGTCGGAAAAAGCATGCCTTATCCATTTTCTTTTCACTCATAATGAATAAAAATATTGCTTTTCTCGCTTATTAGTGCTATTAACAAGGTGTCGCTTTTTAAGCGGTGACTACGGGACATTTTTGTCCTCGTTTTTGTTTATTTCATATCGCAAGGAGAACAACAGCACTATGAAGGGAACAGTAAAGTGGTTCAATGACTCAAAGGGATTCGGATTTATTACAGCCGAGGATGGAAGCGATGTTTTCGTCCATCATACCTCTATCGTGGGAAGTGGCTTCAAGTCGCTTGCAGAAGGTGATCAGGTGACTTTCGATGTCGAACAGGGCCCAAAAGGACCAAAGGCCGTCAACGTAGTAAAAGAATAGAAGACTCCAGGAAATTAGAAAAACACGGCGGATCTGCCGGCCCGCCTTTCAACAATCAAGCGGGGAACAGTCTACCTCCTCTACAGATGCCGGTATTTGATCCGATGCGGCTGGTCCGCGGCAGCGCCGAGCCTTGACTTTCTGTCCGCCTCGTATTCGGAATAGTTCCCGTCGGGGCATGAAGAAGGACAACGGGCAGCATCAAAACTTACGGCGACGCCGCTGATGGTCTTATCTTTGTACCCAGAGTGTGATACAGTATATAAATCGGGGGCAGGGTCTACTGTTTCGATTGCCAGAAAGGTGTTCCAAAGTAGGTCAGGTCACCATGCTCTTGATCTGGAGTTGTAGCATGAATATATGCCTAAGGAGGTCATTCGTAAGATGGGGGTCAAAAAAATGGAGAGAATTATGTTTCAGTCTATTCTCTTTTTCTTCTTTTTCTTTATGGTGATTACATTTGCGCATGAGGCTGCCGCTTTTAAATTTGATAAGTGGTCGTCAGGCATGACAGTTTCGCAGGCAATAGACATCGCAGAAAGAAGTGATATCCCCCTTAATAAAGACGGTATAATCTCAAACAACAAGCATTTTAATCCTTCGACATGCAGAAAATATGCAGACACCGCCAGAGAGTTTTATTACAAGGCTGTCCTTCTCAGCAAACCCGCAACCGTAACGCTGCATTTTACACCGACCAGCGCTCGATTATACTTAGTTTCAATAAGATGGGGCAATATACCCGTGAAGTCGCCTTTTATTGAAGAATTAGTCGAAATGTTCACAAGAAAATACGGAGTGGCAAAGGATGCCGGACGCGATCTTTTTTACTGGTACCATCAATGGTCAATCGATTCGAATAACAACTTGATTCTGAAGTTCCGTGACCAAAGCACTGAGCTAAGATATATTGACAATGATATCGAAAGAGCAGCCGCTAGCGAATTCAAAGCACAGCAAAAAAAAGTACGGGAGAAGGGGTTCATAAGTGACGGCAACAAATTTTAAAAAAGTAATGCCAGCAGTCGAGTCCTACGTGAAGATTAATTAGGGACACATCCCATTTTCGTAAAATAAAGTTTCCTGTGCCGGGACATCTTTACTGGAAAGGGGATCTTAGGCAGGATGCCATTCAATTCGGAAATCCACCGCCGCCATTCTATCCGGCTGAAGGATTACGACTATACCCTGTCGGGAGCTTACTTCGTGACGGTATGCGCATGGAAGAAAGAGAACAAGTTCGGAGAAATATATAACGGTGAGATGCGGATGAATGAATGCGGCGACATTGTTACAGACTGCTGGGATGATCTGCCCAATCAAATATGTGCATTTGGATGAATTCATTGTGATGCCGAAGCATGTGCATGGGATTATCAATTTGTCCAATGCAGGGGCGGGTTTAAAACCTGCCCCTGCAAAAGGACACGGAATTGCCGGAAATTATCAGGGCATTCAAAACATTTTCGGCCGGGAATTTCATGCGATCCGCGAATACATCAGATATAATCCGCCTTTCCTATTCCCGCATCTTAAAGAATTCGAGGATCGAAAAAGAGGATAGGGCAATGGTAAACGCACAGACCGTTCTGAAAAGCTGTACGGGGAGTTCGGCTATAGGCTCAACGATCAACCCTCCAAAGACCGCGTAAGACAAAAAAGCGACCCCGGTAACGACCAACCCACTGGTTATTCTGTCATGCCCCGTAGCTTTCATCGAATGGGCAAGGATGAAGAACGCAAGACCACTTAAGACCGAACCGGAAAAGCCGAAGGTCCGCCGGGCAATAAGTCCGGCCTCACGCATATGGTAAATCCCGGCAAACAGGAGATAGGCGATATAGGCGGCAAAAAGAAGTGAAGGCAGCGACCTGTAAATGACTCTTCTTTTACTCCTGTAAGTCAAGAGGGCAACCCCAAACTGCAAAAGAAGTACGAATGAAGTGATGAGGCATGTCTGGGACAAGATGATCAATACCTTGAACTCGCCGTACCCGCTCGTCTCAAGAACAAAACTCAGCCAGTCCAGGAGCTCGGTGATCCCGTGGAATAGACCGAAGCCGGCGAGCACGTAAAAAGCATTGACAAAGTCGGTTGAAGCCGCGTTCCTGGTTCCCTGGAAAACGACGAACGACATTAACAGGAAGCTTATGCCATAGACAAGAAATATATAGAAAAGGGGGTCCGTCAAGACCTGCTTCATGGCAGCGTGTCCCTTTCATAAACGGTGACCTGGAACGGCTCAGCCATCCCGGCCGACCCTTTTTCCCTGAGCCTCCGAAACGAGGATACGCAACTCGCCTGCGAGGGGATGGTCCATGAACACAAAATGAAACCTGAGTGGAGCGATGAAGACAATCTGATCCCCCCATTTCCCGGCGCGTCTTAGCCGGAGCTTGATCAGTTTGGGATTCCAAAGCCGCGTTTCTTTTACCTCCTCCACCTGCCCGAGCGGCACCCACTCCTCGTTGTCGTAGTCTGATACGAGAAGCCGGCCCTGATATAGCCATACTTCTTTGAGCGTGCGGGAATACCATACAAGAAATCCCGTCCCGCCGCACCAGGCGAGAAGCGTAAACCATCTCAACCCGCCGGTCTGAGACGCTTGATGCGCGAAGTTGCCGAACCAGAGCCAAGCAGCGAGCACCCCGAATCCGATGATCCACAGGGCAGGGAAAACCCTCTTGTAGAAATAGGTCAAGGAAGAGGAGATCCGCTTTCTCATCTACTGTATAAACTATCATAAACGCCGCTTGACATGCATCCAGGGTCGGATAATGAGAAATCGCGATGGCATCGGACACAAGGAAATTGGCAACTTCCTTGTGTCGCAGCCTTAATGTGTGATATATTGTGTAATATAATGTGTAAAAAGGAGGCTGAAAACATGCCGACCAATCTTGCGATAGACGACAAGCTCCTGGAAGAGGCGCTTAAGGTCAGCGGGCTCAAGACGAAAAAAAGCGCCGTTAACGAAGCACTGAAGGAATTCATACAGAAGCGCAAGCAAAAAGATATCCTCGCGCTTTTTGGAAAGATCGAGATGGAAGAATCGTATGACTATAAGCGGGCAAGAAGAGCGAGATGAGGATCGTCGTAGACACCTCTGTATGGTCGCTCGCTCTCAGGAGATCCTCCCCGTTGCAGAACCCCGAGGCCGGGGTCCTGAAAAAGATGATCGAACAGGGGGAGAGCGTCTTTCTGCTCGGGGTCATTCTTCAGGAAATACTCCAGGGCGTAAAGTCGGCACAGGATTTCAAGAGATTGAGAGACCGCATGGATTCTTTTCCCCTGCTTCCGGTCAGGCGGGAACATTACGTAAGAGCCGCGGAGTTGAGGAACAACCTCTTGAGAAAGGGTATTCAGGCCGGCACCATCGACGTTCTCATCGCCGCCGCAGCCATTTCCCACGACTGCTATCTATTTACGACCGATAAGGACTTCCACGCCATCGCAGGACATTGCAGCCTCAAGCTCCTGAGAAGTCCCGAGCCGGAGATTTAAATAGGGACACATCCCATTTTTTTTAAAAAAATTCCGGGATTGATCGTCCTGTTCTTTACAAAAAGGCCCAGGTGAAACTCCGCATTTCTGGAATTTAATCTATAAAAATCCCGGCATACGGCGGATACCACAAACTTCGATCCTGCCAGGGGGCGAAGGATTTCGAGGCAAGCTGCAGCAAATGAGCTGTGACCCGGCTTCTGGAACATCCAGCAGGCTTGCTTTATCTTGCCAACAGCGTTAGGATAAATTTAGGGAGCCTGACAAAGCCAAACCCTCCGTGAGAAGGGGACGGAAAGCGGCGGGTCTTTGCTAATAAGACGGCCGAGCTGCCGGAAGTTCATAACCGGTATGCCCGGCCGTGCTCTTTTTGAAAGGAGGCGAAAGGATATGCTCTATATGGCCGAATGCAAGTCCCAAAGAGAGCTGCCGAAGGGGGCGCGCGCCGATCAGATCAAGGAGTGGGTAAAGGTCTGCAAGGATGAGATCCTTCACAAGAAATGCAAAATAATCAGATGCTACGAGCCGGCAACCGAATCCCCGAAGAAACTGTTGATACTTCTTGAAATCAGCGATTCGGATGCGCTCAGTCTCCTGCAGGGCGATTTTGGAAAGGACTGGGTTCTGGACGTATATCCGGTGAAGGTCTTGAATGAAATCATGGAAGAGGATCATTCTGTCATAGCGGGTTAGGGCCGGAAATTAGAGTAAACATGGGGACATATGCCATTTCCCGGCGCCTCCGGCAGCCGCAAGAAATAAGTGCCATTTTGCGCGCCGGGTCGGGCCAGGACAACTATCTGATATATAGAGATAATTTTCACGAAATCGCTGTTTTCATGACCTTAAAATGCCTTTTTTGACCTCAAAATTAGCTTCTTTAGCGGACTTCATCAGCACAACCGAAGTCTCGACCTGGCGTTCCGGGATGCGCCAATACTTTCTGAGCAGCCTGTCCTTCTCCTCCGCCGAAACC
>JBECKU010000073.1:0-14895 GCA_040235385.1 Candidatus Sulfobium sp.
AAGACGCTTCTCCTTCACGAGCTTATTCAGCACAAAAAGGAGGTCCTGTGTCCTGCCGAGAGCGAACGAGGGAATAATAACGTTTCCGCCCCGCTTGAAGGTCGACTTGACAATATCGACCAGCTCATCGATCGAGGCATCCATGCTCTTATGGTTCCTGTTTCCGTATGTGGATTCGATCGTCAGGTAATCGGTCTCCTCCACGAATACGGGATCGTTCACTATCGGATTGTCCTTCTTCCCGATGTCGCCAGAAAAGACTATCTTCTTTTCCCTCAAACCGTCCCTGTACCACAGTTCGAGAGTGGACGACCCAAGGATGTGACCCGCATCGACAAACCGGTAGCGGATGCCCTCGCACAGGCTCTCAATCTTTCCATAACTTTTTCTCTCGAACAACGGCAGGATTTTATCTACGTCACCGGTTGTATAGAGCGGTTCTCTGAGTTCGAGTCCCGCCCTCAACGCCTTCGTGTTGTACCACTCCGTATCCGCTTCCTGTATATGGGCTGAATCATAGAGGATCAACTCCGCGATGTCGGCGCAGGCCGCCGTGGTGATTATCTTTCCCCTGAAGCCCTCCGTGACGAGCCTGGGCACAAGACCGATATGGTCCAGATGAGAATGTGTCAGGAAAAGGCAGTCGATCTCCGCAGGATCGAACTGGAATTTTCTCTTATTGGCTTCATCGGCATTATTCCCCTGCCTCATGCCGCATTCAACCAGAATCTTTCTCTCTCCGCCTTTCAAATAAAAGCAGGACCCCGTTACGGTCCTCGCCCCGCCAAGAAATTTTATCCTCATATGGTCACCCCATCAATCCTCCTTAGACCTGCCTCTCTTGCGCACCTTACGGCATCAGAGTATTCCTTTTCCGATACCCTTCTGTCAAGGGGCGGATTGTCATAGGCGTCATAACAGGGATGATACTGGTCCATGATGTTGACGTAGGTGCCTCTCGATATCTCTTCCGCGATAAACCTCAGCACTTCACAACTGCCCGAGATATTACCGGGGAGTACCAGATGCCTCACCAGCAACCCGCGCTGCGCGATCCCTCTTTCATCCATCACAAGATCGCCAACCTGTCTATACATTTCTTTCAGTGCCCTTTTTGCCGTCTCAGGATAATCGGCGGCTCCTGAATATTTGAGAGCATATCCTTTGTCGGAATACTTGAAATCCGGCATATATATGTCGATAATCCCCTCGAGGATCTTCAAGGTTTCCAACGATTCGTACCCTCCGCAGTTGTATACGAGGGGAATATCGAGACCCTTGCCGGAGGCGATCCGGACGGACTGGATAATCGCAGGGACCTGATGCGTAGGAGTTACTAAGTTAATATTGTGGCAGCCTGTATCCCGGAGAGACAGCATGACTTCGGCAAGTCCTTCGTGGGACATCTCCCTGCCCTCTCCGAGATGGCTTATGGAATAGTTCTGGCAGAAGATGCATCCGAGATTGCAGTTCCCGAAGAAGATCGTACCCGACCCGCCGAACCCAACAAGAGGCCGTTCTTCACCGAAATGAGGGCCCCAGCTCGCTACAAAAGGTTTTTCGCCCGTCCTGCAATAGCCTCTCTCCCCGGCGGTCCTGTCCAAATGGCATTCACGGGGACAGAGGGTACAATCCCTGAGAAGCTCGCTGGCAATGCTTATCTTTTCAGCGAATATTTTTTCGGCGAGAAGGAGATAGGCCGGTTTAAATTCCTGACCCACGTCGTGGTCCTCTTCCTTTCACGTCCGGTCCGTCGTTTTATCGGCCATCGAGTCTTCACCGTGGACAATATAGCCGTCCGTCGCCTCTTAATAAATAACCCCTCTTGACCGCTGCCTCTCCGAAAAATATAGCATGTTCTTTCTCTTTTTCAAGCCCCCCGACGGAAAAACTTATTTAAAATTTCAGTCTTCGCTTCACCCTGGAATTATCGATGTGAGGGAACGCGTTCTGTTGAAAAAAACGCGCCGTTGTCAAAATAAGCGACAAATTGAGCCGCTGGTTCTGATGAGCTTTCTAAAGAAGTTTCCCACCATCGAAAAGAGCTAAAGAAAAGGAAAACAGGGTCATCGATAATAAGGAATGTTTTATTACCCCGCCGCAAGGCAACTGAGCTTTCTAACGGTAAAAGAGGGGCTTGGCAGCCCCTCTCGATAGATGCGAAGTTTCGATAAGGCTGATTAGCAGGCCGCCCTGTCGGTCGCTATTTCCCATTACCACTTCTTGCCGTGACAACTGTAACAGGACGGCCCTGAGCCTCCTCTGAGGTCTGCGCCATGACATAATAATATCAATGAGTTAGCAAATGGGAAAAACCGGCATCTTATGCTGAGGGATTTCCATTGACTTCAAATCGAGAAATATATCATTATTATCTGAGCGTATTACCGGTTTAAATGGCGGAGTTCCCATGCGGCAATAAGTGCTCTGCCCCACGTGTGCAGTAATTTCCGATAAGCCCACAGGCTGCTATACTCCTGTGGCTTTTTATTCTTCGGAATAAACAAAGGAGATCGAGATGATCATTGTTTTGAAACAGGGATGCAAAAAAAGAAATATCGACGGTGTGATCAAAACCGTGGAAAAATTGGGTTTCAAAGCCCACGCTATCGTGGGTGTTAAGAGGACGGTTATCGGAGCTGTAGGCGACGACAGGGACCGGCATGTCCTTCAGGTGCTTGAGAACAATCCATGTGTCGAAAAACTGGTCCCGATTCTTCAGCCCTACAAACTGGCGAGCAAAGAGTTCAGAAAAGAACCTTCAGTAATTAAAATCGGCAGCGCCCGTTTTGGGAAAAGCTATTTCGGCGTGATCGCCGGACCGTGTTCCGTCGAGAGCGAAAGGCAGATCGTGGAAACGGCTGTCAGCGTCAGGAAGTCCGGCGCGAAGATGCTGCGGGGCGGCGCTTTCAAGCCGAGGACTTCGCCTTATTCATTCCAGGGACTGGAACTTGAAGGGCTAAGGCTTCTCGCAAAGGCCAGAGAAGAATCAGGACTGCCTTTCGTGACCGAAGTCATCAATCCCGAAGACGTCGAAATGGTGGGAGAATATGCCGATGTCCTTCAAATAGGAGCGAGAAATGTCCAGAATTTTTCCCTGTTGAGAAAAGCCGGAAAGTTCGGTAAACCAATACTGCTGAAGAGGGGCATGTCGACAACCATTCAGGAGTTTCTGATGTCTGCTGAATACATATTATCTGAAGGATGCAAAGACGTTATTCTTTGCGAGAGGGGGATTAGGACTTTCGAAAACGCCACACGAAACACCCTTGATATATCAGCAGTCCCTGTTATCCATGAAAGGTCGCATTTACCGATTATCGTGGACCCTTCCCACGCCACAGGTTCGAGAAATTATGTCGTGCCTCTTTCCTATGCGGCCATGGCCGGAGGTGCGGACGGATTGATCATCGAGGTACATCCTGAGCCGCTCAAGGCGCTCTGTGACGGTCCCCAGTCCCTGGATCTGAAAGATTTCGCTGAAATGATGAAGAGAATCAAAGAACTTGCCGCTTTCAGCAGGAAAAAATTGTAACTATTATCTTTTAAGGTTGCATCGAACAGAAGACCGACATTCCGGGAAGACTTTATAACAGGACCGAACCCCGGGTTTGCTATCATTCCCCGACTGCACACGAATGTAATCCGGGAAATATGGGGCGGTCACCTCCCCATGAGGAAACTCCGCAACAACATATCGGCATCCTCAAGTTGACGGCAGTTATGCATCGTCAGGAAGGTTCATGCCTGGGATTTCTAAGGAAAGAGAAGAACGCTCTTCCTTTCTGTTTGAAAATCCTATAGTGACAAATCAAACCCTTGCCATTTTTTTTATGACGTTCTGCGCTTGACTCGGAGGTTGAGTCATGATATCCATTAAGTATAGAAACATGACGCCTGAGATCAGGGAATTCCCAGGTGAACAAATTTATTCGGAGGAGGTCTTTTATGAAAGTGCAGGATTATTGCAAGAGCGTCTCAAGTGAATTGAATGGCTGGAAGGCGAAAATGTACGACGTCGTGAGGAAGCTGGACAAGATGCCCACCGGAGAAAAGGAAAAACTGGTCCCGACAGTAAATGAACTTCATATGATCATCGAGGGGATCAACGACAGAATATATAATCTCGAAAAGTCATGCCCGACTGAATGGAAGTCCGATGAGGAAGAGATTAGCAGCAGAATGAAAGACGTCGAGACAAAAATGAAAGGTGTCTGGGACCCTCTTCAGATAGGGAAATAAGAATCCTCTCTTTGTCGACAAGTCCGACTGCGGGCTTAGAGGTCAACCCCTGGATTTCTTGGGCGGTTCCGTAAAAACAGATGCACTGTTCGGCCGCCCCCAGGAAACTCAAGGGTTGACCTTGCAGCGAGACATATTACTCGAAAACGATTCGAATCTCGTCTTATATCTTTTTTATTTTTCCTCTAATTTATTCCCCTCCGCATTAACGACAAACCCGAGGCCAGCTTAGCGATTCCAGCGCTGCTTTAATATTCTTCACTCATTTTGAGCCGTCATTCCCGCGCATGCGGAAATCCAACTTCTTTATTTTGAAGACATGGATTCCCGACTGCTTCGGGAATGACGGAAAAGGATTTTTTAAGGATCTTTAATATAAAGGAATTTATGGCGCATACACTGGTAACTTGTGATCTGTAAGTTATCTGCGATAATTGTAATGGAAAGATCGCGTATAAAATGAAACAATATATTTTTCTAATTGTTGCACTTTGCTGTACCATGGTCATCCCGGCCTTTGCCGACGGATTTTCCGATGTGGCTCCTGGAGATGTCGTTCGTTTGCCCCGCGATTTGTATTACAGAAATGATTATCGTGTGCAGTGGTGGTACTTCACGGGACATCTCTATGATGAGACAGGGAGCGAGTTCGGATATGAGCTGACCTTTTTCTCGGTCGGCGTTCAAAAAAGGCGATATGAATCGAGATTCGGCGTAAACAACATTTACATCTCACACTTCGCCGTAACCGACGTGGCGGAGGACAAATATTATCATTCCGACCTTGCCGATTCGGGAGCGTTCGGCTTTGCGGGGGCCGACGATGATAAGTTAAAAGTATGGGTGGTACGGAACGGGCTTTCAGGAAACATCGATCATATGAACATTATAGCCTCCGACAAGAATTATTCGTTAAATCTGTCATTGACACCTCTGAAGCCCCCCGTCCTGCACGGAGAAAACGGCTATTCCCGCAAGTCTGAAAAATCATCTCTTATCGCTTCCCTCTATTTTTCATTCACCGACATGAATACCGAAGGCTCTCTCACAACCGGCGGGAAAGTGCTTTCGGTAAAGGGCAGGAGCTGGTTCGACAGGGAAATGTCGTCCAGGGGTCTGGGAGAAAGAAAAGCCGGATGGGACTGGTTCGCCGTTCAGCTCGATGACGCCAGGGAAATAATGATCTATCTGATAAGGAACAAGGACGACTCGTTCGACCCTTATTCATCAGGGACGATCGTTTTCCCTGATGGAGGATACAAAAATCTGACAGTCGACGATTTTACGGTCACTGCCCTGGACCATTACAAGTCGGCGAAGACGGGCGCAAGGTATCCAGCCAGGTGGAGGATCGCAATTCCTTCTGAAGAAGTGTCACTCTTGATTACGCCGCTTGTAAAAGATCAGGAATTTATCGCGACACATTCATCGGGAAATTATTATTGGGAAGGGACCTGCGCCGTTTCCGGGAGCGCATCGGGCAGGGCTTACGTCGAATTGACCGGATATTAATACCTGTATGCTTAAACTCGATAATGTGCACAAAAGTTATGGCAGCACTCATGTCCTGCGCGGTCTGTCTCTGACAGTGGAAAAAGGAGATTTCCTTGCGGTCACCGGAAGCTCCGGTTCCGGCAAATCGACGCTGCTGAACCTCATCGGGGGAATGGACAGACCGGAAACGGGTCTGATCTCGGTCGACGGAGAAAATATCACTTCGTACGACGACGAACGTCTGACTCTTTACCGGAGGCGGCAAATCGGCTTCGTTTTCCAGTTCTTCAACCTCCTGCCGAATATAACGGTTTTTGAAAATATCCAGATGCCTCTGCTCTTGAACGGAACCGACAACAAAGAAAAGGTGCAGGAATTAATGGGGCGCGTTCGCCTGTCCGGGAAAGAAAACAGCTTTCCCTATCAGCTTTCAGGAGGAGAACAGCAACGGGTGGCCATCGCAAGGGCCCTCATACACAATCCCGACATCATTCTGGCCGATGAACCCACCGGCAGTCTCGACACCCGGACGGGCGAGAGCATTATGGAACTGTTCACTCAGCTTGTGAGTGAGACCGGCAAGACCGTGATTCTCGTCACTCACGAACACTACATCTCCCGATACGCCGGGCGGACTGCCCGGATCAGAGACGGGCTCATCCAGTGAACCGTTTCCTGAAATTCGTACGCCTTTTCGTCATACGGAATATCCGGATGGAAAAATTTCTGACCCTTTTGTCCATCCTTGGAGTTGCTCTCGGAATCGGGCTTTTTACGGGTATAAAGACTGCATCCGACAGGGCCGTAGCCGTATTCGAATCCGACGTCCAGGGCATTAATCCGTATGCGGAACAGGAAATCATCGATGTCTCCGGAATCGATTTCCACGAAGGCATCTACAGAAAGGTCCGGGAAACCGAAAATGACAGCTTTCCTGTCCTGTCCGTCACAGCCTATCTCCCCGAAATGGCAGATACTATTTACATAAACGGAGTAGATATAGTCAGAATGTCCGGATTTCTCAAAGGCGCCGGACCGGGAACCAAGGGTTACGCTGACATCTTCAGAAAGATCGATGGCGCCTATGTCACCCGTCGTTTCGCAGAACGATATTCTCTCGGGATAGGGGATTTCCTGAACGCCGAAGTATATGATGGAAAATACCGGCTTGAGATCGTCGGTATTTTTGAACGGAGAACCCTGCCAGCCAATCTGGCGATAATGGACCTGGGGAATTTCCAGGAGTATTTCAGCAAAACCGGATCCTTGTCGAGAATAGACGTCTCCGGAGACAACTATACATTGGAAAAGATCCGCGGGCTGCTTCCTCCGAATCTGGTTCTAGAAAAGAAGGAGCGGATCATCGATAACAGAAAGGCCCTTCTGAAATCATTCCGCTATAATCTCCAGTTCGTCAGCTTTATCTCAATTCTCGTGGGAATATTCCTCCTCTACAACACGGTCTTTATTTCCGTAGTCAAGAGGCGAACAGAGATCGGCATATTGAGGGGTCTCGGCGCCGGCAAGAAAACCGTTATCGGCATCTTTCTCATCCAGGGGCTGATCCTCGGTTCAGTGGGCTCATTCCTCGGCATAATCCTCGGTCAGATCTTCGCATATTTTTCGGCTGCGGCGATCGGCGGGACAATCTCGGCAATGTACCGTGCCGTCGAGATATATGACTACCTGATTTCATGGAGTGACGCGGCAATGGCCCTGATGCTGGGATTATTCGTTTCCTTTGCCGCTTCCGCCGTCCCCGCTTACGAAGCATCGCGTATAAGGCCGAACGAGAGTGCGAGAGAGGGCTCCTTCGAGGGAAAGTACAGGAAATTCCTTGGGCTGTTATCGTTCGCAGGATTATTCTTTGTCGGCCTTGGCAGTCTCGTTTCTTTTATTGATTATCACTATACGCCCTTCGATTTCCCCTTTCTTTCATACGCCGGCATTCTGTTCATAATCACCGGGGTCACCCTTTGTTCTCCCTTTTATCTTTCCACTTCATTAAAAGTTTCAAAAAAATTACTGGAAAGATTTTTCGGACCCACCGGTAAGATCAGCGGCGGAGATATAAGCGGAAATGTCTACAGGTTTTCAGTAGCTCTCATGAGCGTTGCGATAAGCAGCGCCCTCATCGTCGCCCTTCTCACTCTGATTTTCTCCTTCCGTAATTCCCTGAGAGAATGGATCCACCGGAACATCGCCGCTGATGTGTATGTAAAACCGTCTTCGTGCGTGTCCAATTTCTGTTTCTTTCCCCTTTCAGAAGGGGTGGTCGAGCAGATAAAACAACTGCCGGAAGTGGCGGCGGTCGACAAATTCAGGACTCTCTCAATTGATTTCAGGGGCAGAAAAATCGTAGCCGGGTTCGGAAACCCCGATATCGGAAGAACATATCCGGGCGAAATTGAGCCGGCATCTCCTTACGGTGGCGCCCCTCCGACAGGCCGTGGAAGGACTATAGGGGTCTCGAAATATCTCAGTATTAAATACGGACTCAAAGTGGGAGACCGGATTGAGATTCCCACGCCTTCGGGAAACAGGAAGTTTCTCGTACGGGATGTCTTCAGCAGCTATTCCACAACCTCGGGATTTATCTATCTCGACCGTAAATACCTGAAAGAGTTCTGGGGGCTGGATGATTCGACTCAACTCGGGATATATCTTAAGAAGAGTGCGGACCCCGAGAGCTTTATTATCGAATTGAAGCGCCTTCTGCTCCCGAATTATTCTCTCGACATAATGAATAATAAAGAACTACGTATCAGGGTCATGAGTATTTTCAATAAAACATTCTCGATCACTTATGCCATAGAGCTCATTTCCATCATCGTTTCCCTGATAGGAGTCGTAAATACCATTCTCGCTCTTGTCCTCGAAAGAAAAAGAGAGATCAGCATTATCAGGTATCTGGGCGGAAGCTGGGTGCAGATCAGGAATACGCTTTTGGTTTCCGCCGGTCTGGTCGGGATATGCGGCATTTTCCTGGGGCTGATCCTCGGGTCTGCAATGAGTATAATATTAATCAGGGTCGTCAACAAGATTTCCTTTGGATGGGAAATCCATTTCCGTTTTCCTCTCATCCCGCTCTTTCTGATATCGGGGCTTCTTTTTGTAACTACGCTCGGGGCGGGACTCATTCCGGCACGCGTCGCTAAAAGAATAGATCCGAAAAGGTTCATAAGTTTTGAGTAAGCACAGTTGCTCACTGCTTTCTCACAAAGTCGGACATTCAGGATTGACCCGAAAAATGCAGATGTTGTGAAAAAAATTTCTTTTTCGATACCCAAGTAAACCTTGACAGAATGCAATTGTGCATATATTAATCCTTTTTGCAATAGAGGATAATCTCAATATATCATCGAGTTAAAAAAATATTTTGATCAATATCCGCATTTTTCTATTACACTTTTGGGGTTGATTTATTATTGTCGTTTTCGAAGGCTTGAAAAAGCATTGTATTTTAGAGTGTGCTTGTTTTACTCTGTATAGGGAGAGATTCCTTTTAAAATGTATTGTCTGAGTATCTGATCACGGCTTTATGTATAAGAAATACTTCGGTCTTAAGGAAAACCCTTTTTCCATTGCTCCCGACCCGCGCTATTTATACTCGACCGTGAAGCACCAGGAGGCGCTCGCCCACCTACTTTACGGTATCCGCTGCGACGGAGGGTTTGTTCTCCTCACGGGCGAAGTCGGGACCGGTAAAACGACCATATGCCGGCACCTCATCGGCAAAATTCCTGAAAATACCGATATCGCCTTGATTCTCAACCCAAGTCTGACTGCATCGGAGTTGCTTGCGACTCTTTGCGATGAACTGGGAATCGATTATCCGGACGGGTGTGCCAGCTCAAAGATCCTGGTCGATCTCATAAACTCTCACCTGCTCTCGGTCCACGCCCGGGGGCGGAGGACCGTACTCATTATCGAAGAAGCCCAGAACCTTGGGGCTGACGTGCTGGAACAGGTCCGGCTGTTGACGAACCTCGAAACGGACAGACAGAAACTCCTCCAGATTATTATGATCGGCCAGCCCGAACTGAGGAAGACCTTGTCGCGCCAGGATATGAGACAACTCGATCAGAGGATAACGGCGCGGTATCACCTGGAACCCCTCACCAGGGACGAGACTGCAGCCTATGTCTCTCACCGACTTGCCGTCGCGGGTGTCTCCAGGAACCCCTTTCCCGGGAGGACTATCGATTCGCTTTTTATGGAAAGCGGAGGCATCCCGCGGCTGATCAATATCCTGTGCGACCGAGCCCTTCTGGGGGCGTACGTTAAGGAGCAAAAGCTTGTCGACAAACAGACGCTCCTCAGGGCTTCGAAAGAGGTCTTCGGAAAGCCTGAGGTTTCCAGGAACAGGGTGAAAATGCCATGGGTCGCCGCCGGGTTGGTCTTTACAGCCGCCTTCATCCTGCTGGTGGCTTTCTATCCTGTCCTGCGTCCCGCTTCAGAGGCGACCAGGACCGGTGAGCCCGTGACGCAGGATCCCCGCGAGTGGCCCCCCGGCCTTTCAGACCGACAAAGCAGGGACGTGGCATACCAGGCTTTGTTCCATTTGTGGAAACTCCCCTTCAGAGAAGACAGCACTGATGCCTGCGCCGATGCTGCGGCCTATAATATAGAGTGTATGGAAGCGCTTGGAACCCTGGACGATCTTTTCCTTCTGAACAGGCCCGCCGTTCTGAAGCTCTACAACAGTCGCGGGCATGACTACTACGCTGCGCTGGTTTCTTTGCAGGACCGGACAGTGACATTGTTACAGGGCTCAAAGACCATCTCCATGGACCGGACCGAAATCGAACGCCGCTGGTTTGGAGAGTATTCGATTTTATGGCGTCTTCCCGAGAATTACCGTGATGTCATCCTTCCTGGTGCCGAGGGACCGGTAGTGCAGTGGCTCTCCGACCGCCTCTCCCTCGCTGAAGGACGGACGCCGGAACCGCTGGAGCGGCCGCTTTATAATGAAGATATCGTAAACAGGATAAAAAAATTTCAGCTCTCCGCCGGCCTCGTGCCCGACGGTATCGTTGGTCCCAGGACGGTTATTCAACTCGATAATTTTGCCGGGACCGGAGATCCTCACTTGCATAACGCCGGAAAGGTAAATTGAAATGTCATATATCCTTGATGCACTGAAGAAAGCGGAAGAAGAACGCCGGCGTAATAGTGATCCGGAAGGGCAGAAGGTTCAGGAAGAATTATCTCCTCCGCCGCGCCGTCGGAAGACATGGCCTTATCTTATTTTTATGATCCTCCTGGTCAATATCCTCCTTATAATTTGGTGGACTGAACCCTGGAACAGCGGTACAGTCGTTTCCTTTCAAAAGGCCCCGGAGGGGGAGCAATCTCATGAGGAAAATCAAGCCGAAAGCATCCGCGAGATGGCTTCTCTGAACGGCGAATCCCCGGCACCCCTAAGTCCTTCGCCTTTGGAAGATAAACCAGTCCCAAAGGATGCGGCGGCCGTTTTGCCGGATTCTTCACCTGGGAAAAAAGCAAACCGAACAATCGGTGAGAATAATGTTCGGACAGGAACCGAACTTAAAGAAAAGAGCGATCCGGACATTCCGGCCGCACCTGATACAACCGGGGGAGCACAGTCCGATAGGCATCCTGAAAGCCGTAAGGAGACCCTTCCGGGGGACAGGATATACGCTTTGAATGAACTGCCGTCTTCTATTCTGCAGGACCTTCCTGATATGTCCATCTCTCTTCTGTATTATACGGAAGATCCCGAATCCCGCCTGATCAGCATAAAAGACAGGACCTTGCGCGAAGGAAATGAACTCGTCCCGGGGCTCAAACTTCTGGGAATCGACTCTAACAGCGCGATCTTCGGATACCGCAATTATCTGTTCCGTGTCGCAGTGAACACCAGATAAATTAAGAATTCAGAACTCAAAATGAAGAACGCAACAGGCTGCCTTGGCTTGTCGATCTTCTGAATTAAGACCCTCCTCTGTGCCTCAGTGTCTCTGCGGTGAATGTCTTTATGGATTCCTGTTTTGAGGTGAGGCTGCCCGGATTTATGCCATAAGCTTAACCGCAATTGCATTGGCATGCCAGGCGATGTTCTTGATAGCTTCGAGAATATTCAGAAAGAGTGATGAGGCGACAGGCATGCATACGCCTTCTATCAGGCGTTCCTCGTGAAGGGTCGCGAACTCCAGAGCTCTTCTTTCGACGTCTACTTTCGATTCCTGTACGTATTTGCTCAGGATTTCGTTCCTTGCCAGGATGATGTCCGAAGTAGGCCCAAGAAGGTCTATGATCCGCTGGAAGAGGAAAGTCACTTCTTCCGTCGCCCTGACACTAAAAAGAACTCCTTCCCGAACCTTTCGTTCCATAATATCGATAAGACTCTCTATCTCGTCCCCGATTCTCATAAGATGGTCCACAACAGGCGCATATGAACCAAGTATCGGATGATCCCCGGAAAGCGCCCTGATTTCTTTGGCGACGCTTTCTCCCCTGGAGCTGATATCGTCCCGTTTCTTTCTGCATTCCGCCAGATAGCTGGACGAATTATAGATAAACGAGGTCTGGAGGAGATAAATGCAGTCTTCGGCGTCGCTCCCCATATCGTTGAGCGTTCTCAGACTATCTTTCACATCCTCATGAAGATCCTGCATAACTCTGAGACGACTCACGGTGTCCGCCTTTCCAAGATAGAATCAATTATTATACTTTTCTTTTATCACGCTGCGGCGGGTCTGTCAAACTGAAATTACTGCCATAAAATCTCCTCAACTTATCAGTTGACATCTGGTAAATGCTATTTATCCCTTATGTATTCGTATATGTTCAGATAATGATGCCCGGGATGGTTCCATGAAAAATCGTACCTCATTCCATTCACCATCAGTTCTCTGAAGTATTGTGGATAGGAGTACCACATCCCGATCGCCCTGTCCATTGCCGATTCCAGGCCCTGGGCATTATAATCCCGAAATACATAACCGTTCCGTTCGTGATAGGGTCTGTGAGAATAATCCGCATCGAAGATGGTATCACTCAGACCTCCCGTATCTCTCACGACAGGTACTGTTCCGTACTTCAGGGCTATCATCTGCGTAAGACCGCAGGGTTCGAAAACGCTCGGAACGAGGATCATGTCACTGCCTGCGTAGACAAGGTGGGAAAGGTCTTCGTTATAACTCAGTTCCAGATGGCAATCGGGACTGTCGTTGAGATGGCGCTTAAGGTTCCAGAAGTGGCTGTTGATAGCGGGGTCCGGGCTCGAACCAAGGAGCAGGAACTGGCATCCTTTCCTCAGAGCGTAAAAAATACCGTGCCTTATTAAATCAACGCCCTTCTGGCTGTCGAGGCGTCCGATATAAGTGATCAAAGGCTTGTAGTCCTGCCTCAGCCAGAACCGGTTGCGGAGAGCTTCTTTGTTCACGTATTTGCCATCGAGGCTGTCCATCCCATACTGCCTGGGTATATGCCAGTCGATTTCCGGGTTCCACACGTCGTAGTCTACACCGTTCAGGATTCCTCCCAGCTTGTTCCGGTGGACGTAAAGGGTGTGACCAAGCCCATGGGACAGATCCGTCTGCTGTATCTCCCAGGCGTATCGGGGAGAAACCGTCGTCACAAAATTCGAGTAGACTATACCCGCTTTCATAAGGTTTATTGCGGAATGATTGAAATTGTCCTGGAGCCGGTCCTGGTGGAAATAATGCCCCGGGTTGTTAAGTCCGGCGGCGTTCAATATGAAGCCCCCGGTTACCCCCTGATGCTTGAGGTTGTGGAGGGTATAACAAACGCGGGGATGGGTCATACCGAGGTTTTTATAGACGTCATAAAGTAGTACGGGAACGATCCCGGTCTGCCAGTCATGGCAGTGGATAATATCGGGTTGCTTGCCGGACTTCAGCATGAACTCGAGGGCCGCCCTGCAGAATAAAACGAACCTCTCCGGATCATCGTTATGCCCGTAATAAATTCCCCGGTTGAAGAAGTTCCTGTTCGAGTGGGGATCAATGAAGAAACACTTCCTCCCGTGTACGAACCCGAAAAAAACCGAGCAGTGAATCCACTGGTCGTAAAACGGCACCCACAAGTCGCTGTAAACCGGCTGCAGCCCGTAAATCTGGTCGTACCTCATACAGTCGTACTTGGGAAGGATAATCTCAACGTCGTTCCCACGTATCTCAAGCTCGTGGTTCAGCCCGTATACCACATCGCCAAGCCCCCCAACCTTCGCCACCGGCGCGCATTCCGGCGTAATCGTAACGATATACACGCTGTTCTCCTCCGTTTCCTTCGAACCTGGACTAAAACTCACGCATATTGTATCACCCTTTTTCCAGGAGTTCTATCGAGCCATCCTCATCCATGTTTGTGCAAAAAAACGCGTAAAGACTTAAGAGTTAGCTATTTTTTCCTTTACAACTCGCCATCGTTTTAATAAACTACCTTCGGCGGATCGGGAAGCGCCGCTCACCGCCTTTTGGATTACATTCGGCAGATCAGACTAATAGACCCGGATACAACCGGAAAGAAGTAACTCATTTCTCAGACGATGCATTTTTTCTGGAAAAACCATGATTTCAGGGACAGACCCGGATTGAGCAGCCGATGAAGCGCACGGCCGCCATAAAAATAATGACCATCGTCTCCGTAACGGTACTTGCCTTTCCAATCTTCATAGCCGCACTGAGAATTGCCTCCGACCCCGATGTGCCGTTCCTCTTTTCCGACGGTGGTGCCGAATGGATAGAGGTTAAAAGGCATTTTAACCTTGGCATCTGGGATGGAAACCAAGGCGTCATGTACCGCAAAGAATTTGTCGTGGAGAAAACATATCGTGCTGTCATACTCACTGTCAAGGCATTCCGGACGGCACAGGTTTATCTGGATGAAAAACCCGTTTTACCTTTTAACGATATCAAAGACTGGAAAAATCCCCGGTCTGTTGATTTAAAGCAATTCCTTACACCCGGACTTCATGAAATCCGTATCGTTGTTTTGAATCATAACGGCCCTCCTGTTGTGCTGGCTTACAGCCAAATTCTTGGACTTTTTACAGGGCCCAACTGGGAAGCAAGTGAAGATGGAACTGCCTGGGGGCCGGTTTCTGTCGTCAATGAAAGGAAAACCGCTGTCTTGTCCCAACGGTTTTCCACCACATTCTCTGCCCTTCTG
>JBECKU010000103.1:0-7719 GCA_040235385.1 Candidatus Sulfobium sp.
GGGTACGAGTGAAAATCTTTCGCAAGTTGCGTTTGGCAACGGACCGTTTGTAGCTGACGGAACCGGTGGTGTGGTTCCTACGGATCATGTTTCTTTCTTGTCGTCGCAGGATGGTTCAAACTGGACAATTAACAGGTTAGATGCCGGTGATATTAAGGGAATTACCGGCATTACTTATGGAAACGGCAAGTTCGTAGCTGTCGGATATGGGGGCGATTATCCCTTTTACGTGACAATTCTGACGTCATCGGATGGCGTGAACTGGACAGTAAACAAGTTGGAAAATTACAATCTTCCGAATGGGGTATCATTCGGCAACGGCATATTCGTGGCAGTTGGAGGTAATGGCGGTATTCTTACTTCGCCGGATGGCCACGAGTGGACCGCCCGGTGGTCTTCCGAACCTGTCTTTACTCGGCCGCTTTACGACGTTGCTTACGGCTACGGCGTATTCGTGACTGTAGGCACCGGCGGCACGATTCTGACATCATCGGACGGTATAACATGGACGCACAGGCCGTCGGGGACGGGAGAGAATCTTTACGGAATTACATACGGAAATGGCACGTTCATTGCTGCGGGCGATGAAGACTTAATTCTCCAGTCAGATCCTGTTTATTGACATGGAATAATGTGCAGGCACTGTTGTAGTTACTGATTCCCGTAATTATCATGAGAAAATATAACATGCAGTTAGGATAAGCCATTGTTGCAGAGTTATCTCTTTCAGAACCTACAATATCCCCAAAGCCAATACAAATGGGGCCTTTAACCCCGTGGCATCTCCCGAGATTATTCTCAATGGTTTCACTTGGCCGTTTGCAGTCCGATCATAAACCGCGACTGAATTGCTGGAGGCGTATGCCACAAAAAGTTCATTGTTTAGCGGATCCACTGCAATGCCTATCATCGGTCCCAGAAGACCGGATGGGTCTCCAGTGATGGTCCTTATAGGGGCAACATTGCCCTGAGCTGTTCTTTCATAGACCAGAAGCGATGTTATGAAGTGATAGCGGTCAATGCCAGTGAACCTTGTCACAAGAATTTCATTATGCACGGCATCTAATGCTATGCCTTCAAATTCAGCCGGTTCAGGGAAGGAAATTGTCCTGAGGGGAGGTTCGTTGCCGTTTGCATTTGTCGCGAAGACGGTTATGCGGGCACTGCGGTTTGTCACCATAATTTCATTGTTTGCGACGTCTACTGTGATGGCTCGCGGACTATCAAGCGTCGTAGCATCTCCGGCAATAGTCCTTAAGGGCGGCACGTTGCCGTTAGCTGTACGGGCATAAACCGTGATAGTGTTATTCGAAAAATTCGTTACGAGAATCTCGTCGGTTGCCGTATCAACCGCAATGCCCGTCGGTGCTGAGAGGGCCGTAAAATAACCGGAAATCTCTCTTACCTCAACCATGGCACCATCAAATGTCTTAACGTAAACGGTGATTGAGTCACGGGTTACGACGAAAATTTCATTATTAATCACATCCACTGTCATTCCCGACAGTCCGCTTGGGTCGGTTGCTTGCGCAAATACTTTCAGAGGGCCGACGTTCCCGCTCAGGGAAGCGTCGAATATAGAGGCATGGTCAAGACTGCAGACAAAGAGTTCTCTCGGAGAGACGGAAATGTGATTGCCGTCGCCGCCGCAGGCGGGGAGAAGAAAGATTATAATGGCAATACTTAAGATAATTTTATTTATCGGAAGCAGTTTCATGCGGGATAAAAGTATTGTTCTGAATCCTTTCTTCTTTCTGCCCATTAGCGTTGATTAAATTATATCAACAAACATCGTACTCTCAACGCTCGCTTGCAGGACAACCATTAAAAGAGGAGAATTAAGGAGAATGAGGACAACTTTTTAGTTGTCCCGACAGCGAACTGCATGATATCAGACAATATGGAGGTCGGCTCGGAGAGGTTGCGGGATTGATGGTCCTGAGAATTCCTGAATCCGGTTTACTTGTCAGTGTTGATGGGTATTCAGGATCGCCACCTTCCTTGACATTGACCCGTAAATAAATTATCTTAAGTGACATAATTTAATGGGGTGTAATATGTGCAAACGTTTCTCGGTCATTTTCGTTGCGATTTTTCTAGTCTGGTTCCTGTTGCTTGGGGTGAATCGGACATTTGCCCAGGAGCCGGAAGAGAATGTTCCTGAAGAGGAGGTACAGCAGGAAGAGGCCCAGCCCGCCGAAGCCCCTCAACCTGAACAGCCGGAGCAGCCCGTTGAACAGCCTCAGCAACAGGTCGAACAGCCACCTCAGCCTGAGGCTCCGCCGCCGCCACCTCCTCCGCCTGTGGCGAAGCCCAAGCCCCCGCCTGCTCCCGTCCCCACGAAAAGAGGCGAAGTAAGTTTCAATTTCGACGATGCGGATGTGTACTCGGTCATACAGACGATCTTCGGAGACATTCTCCGCGTAAATTATATTGTCGATCCCACGGTCAAGGGGAGGGTGACCTTCAGGTCGGTAGCGCCCATCGCGAGGGAAGATGTGCTGCCGTTGATGGAGGTCATACTGCGGCTTAACGGCATAGCGATTGCCGAAGAAGGCGGGCTTTACAGGATTATCCCCCTGAGCGACATCCCGCGGGAACCGGCTCCAGTCGGAATCGGACGACAGCCCGAAGCAGTATTGAAGGAGGGGACTGCGCTTGTGCAGGTAGTGCCCATTCACTATATACAGTCCTCCGAGATGGTAAGGGTGTTGACACCTTTTCTTTCGAAGAACGCCGTTATCGTCGACGTGCCCAAGAGCAATTATATAATCATCGTGGATACCGATGCCAACGTAAAGAGGCTGTTGCAGTTGGTCGAGATTTTCGACAGTGAACAACTAAGACAGATCACGCCGAAAGTCTTCGTTTATTCCGTCCAGAACAGCAAGGCGAAGGATGTGGCGAGTCTGCTCGAACAGATATTCCTTGGCGCGAAGCCGAAGACGGAACAGCCCAAGACTCCCGTTGTTCCGGGACGACCGCCCGTCCCCGGCCAGCCTCCCCAGCCTGTTGTCCAACAACCAAGGGTGGTTCTGGGTGAGATGGCGGGAGAGGCGGTGGTTTCCGAAAATACGAAGATAATCCCCGACGAGGTGACCAACTCGATTATAGTCCTCGCGACCCCTGAAGATTATAAGATCATCTCCGAGACTATAGAACTCATTGATATTCTGCCGAGACAGGTGGTCATCGAGGGGCTTATCGCCAGTGTCGATCTGACGGATAACCTGAGTTTCGGTTTTACGTGGTCGATGAAGACCGACATCGATGTGAAGGGTGTTTTGAACAGGGACGTCAAGCTCGGCGGTGATATAGGAAGCTTGCCCACGGGTCCTCCGACGGAGGGCGGCCCCATAAGTGGCGGGCTGGGAAAGGGGTTTACATTTGTGGCTACCGATCCAACCGGTGTTGTCAGGGCGCGCCTGGAAGCAGCTTTACTGGATTCCAAAGCCAAGATCATGGCTGCGCCGCATATTTTGGTATCCGATAACCGCGAGGCGAGAATCCAGGTAGGATCCCAGATTCCTCTGGCGACCTCGACTACAACGACGATCCCGACGACGGGGACTGAAACAGTAATCTCAACCCCGGTCACATCCAGTATCCAATACAAGGATATCGGTATCATACTGAAGGTAAAACCCCAGGTGAACGACAGCGGTCTCGTGTCCCTCGAGATAACCCAGGAAGTGTCTTCTATGGGTACTGCTGCAAAAATTGCGGGACAGGACTACACGGCGATAAACAAGACCGAGGCTACGACCAATCTCGTTGCACAAGATGGTGAGACCATTATAATTGGGGGGCTTATCAGAGAGGACACTTCGAAGTCAAAAAATGGTATACCGCTCCTAAGCGATATTCCTCTTATCGGCAACCTCTTTTCCAGCATCGACAATCGTACTAACAGGACGGAACTCATCATCCTTCTTACCCCGCATGTAATGAGAACCCAGCAGGAAGCCGGAGAAGTTTCGTCCACTTATATCGACCAGTTCAAGAAGACTTCCAGGGACAAAGATATACAGAAGTTCATCAGGGAAAGGGGCGTGAAGCAGCAGAAACCCGCTGACGGCCGGAACGGCGGACCGGATGACGATAAAAAGGAATAACCGGGTTGGTTTTTGTTGCAAATATTCTACAGGCCGTGTGTATGCAGAGACACATATTTGATGAACGAAAAAAGGTGGTCATAAAAGAAAGTGAACGTTTGCAAATATTTGAGGGCGTTCTGACCCTGATCTTACAACTGGTCTGATTCTTGCTAAATTATGTAGATATGTTGTGGAAGCTTAGGAAATACATTAAAAAAGGGTTTGACTTATTAAATGAATTTTAGTATATTTTGTGAACAGTGGAGGAGGAGTGAGAGGTCAGAGGGGTTTTGGACCGGGCGCCATAAAAGTTTTTTATATCGCAATTCTGTTATTGATTATTTTTCCCGGATGTGCTAAAAAAGATGCAATAAAAAGAGGGTCCGATGAGGATATTCTCAGAGAGAGGGTGATTGCTTACTGGAATTATAAGATGGAAGGGGATCTGGTTAAGAGTTATGAATATGAAAGCCCGCTCAACAAAATGACATTGACAAATTATATTAAAAGATATTCAGACCCTGCTATCAGGTATAAAAGCTTTGAAGTAGAGTCGATTAACAAGGTGGATGACGATGTAGCAGATGTGCGATTGACTATTGTCCCTATCGTAAAAGTTCCGGGTGCAAGAGCCTTTGAATATACAACCACTATTACTGAACGTTGGGTGAGTGTGAAGGACGAATGGTATCATACTTCGAAAAAGGTCGGTAACAAGCTCATCCAGAAGGAAGAAGAGGGAGGTGATGTTAAGAACTAGGACTGGAGGTTAAGGATCTAACTGAGAATCATTCCAGCATCGCTGGTAAGCAGTTTTATTAGTATAAAAAGGAGGAGAAATGATTAAGAAAAGCTTTTTGACAGCAGTGCTTGTGGCTATGAGCATCTTCGTTTTCGGCTTTGCCCAGGCAGCCCAGATTGACGGTCTGGCAAATTTTGCAGGTCCTGCTTCACCGACGAACATATATGTCAATCCGGGAGGCCTCGGTGATGCGCTTATTTACGGTTACTACAATGCGAGGGGTTCCCTCGATATGATCAGGGTCGTCAATACCTCGACAAGCTTCGGTGTGAGCGCCAAAGTGAGGTTCAGGGAAGGAAGAAACAGCAATGAGGTTTTGGACTTTTTTATCTGCCTCAGTGCCGGAGACCAGTGGACTGCATTCCTGATGGACGACGGGAACGACAATAACCCGGCGACTCTTATCTGGTATGACGATGACACACCTACTTTCCCGGACCCGATGGGAGACAATGATCCGACGAACAACCTGTTCGCTACGGTCTCTCTCAGCACGGGTGCTGCTGATTCCGTGACCCCGGACGATACGAAAGAAGGCTATCTTGAAATCATCGGCGTTAATGCGTGGTCTGATGTACCGGGTGCGGCGAAGGTCGTTAAGACCCCCGAGCAGTGCGGCGCCCAGATCGGTATCGCGGGAATAACAGCAACTGGGTTCCCGAAACAGGATTGCAATGGCTTTTGTGATGTCCCAAACAGCATGGCTGGCAATCTTTACATCTTCAATATAGAAGCTGGAGCGGGGACGTATGCATATAATGCCAGCCCGCTGGCTAATTTCCGTGCCACAGCCGTTACAAGTGCCGGCCTTGGCACCGACGATCCTCCGAAGTTGAGCGACGCGACGGAGGGCCTTGTTGCTGTGAACTATGTGCTCACGAAGGCGACCGAATACAGCATCTATGATATTGAGACTGCTTTGGGCGGTCAGACGACGATTATCAATACTTTCCCAACCAAGAGGCTGAGTGTTGATGAGCTTGTTAATAACGGGCCGTTCAATGACGCAGCCTTCATAGACGACGAAGGTAGAATCGCCAGCACTACCAATCGGTGCGAGCCTGTGACTGTGCAGGTCTGGGATGATGCTGAAAACACTCCCGGCGCAACCGTAGGGTTCTCACCTTCCCAGCCGATCGTAAGGAGTAAGTGCGATGAGGTGAGCCTTCTGGTGGTCGGCGACAACGCCGAAGCGCTTCTGAATTCCGAGCTTGTCCAGTTCAACGTTCCGGCGGCGGGTTTCCAGATCGGAAGGGTCGACATCAACCTTACCAGACCAGGCAGGACCACGACATTCTTAGGACAGACTACTTCCGGTCTTCCTGTTCTCAGCTATGAGCTTTCGGGCTTCCTGGATGGGTACCTTACGCATATGCTTCCGCTGAGGTATACTACAATAATCGGTGTTGACTCGACGATTAACTAAAGCGAAGTAAGCTTCGGCTTACGAAGTCTTGAAGGCGGGGAAAATTTCCCCGCCTTTTTTTTATCTGTTGTTCAGAGCATTCCAAAAACCTATTTTGCAGTGACGATGAACTCCGGCAGCCTCAAGATCTTTGATCGCCAATCAGGACTCGATCATAAGACAGACTCTTTCGGTCTCTCGCATGTTCGTGAAGCCCAGGGATTCCAGACTCTATATTAAATAAAAATTGATTTACGATTTGTCTTTGATATTTCCATATATAAATGTATAATAAGTGAGCTAATTTGAATAAGTGGGCGACTGGAAGACTCTGTTTAAATTAAGTAAATTTAATTTGCCGATTTGCGTATAATATGTTTATATATAAAGGTTTCAATTCCGGCTGCCAGCAGCAGGCAGGACCGATTATCGACTCGTCGATATGCTGAGGCGAAAGACCTCGCATGATGAATAAAGCAGTGCAGAAGAAACCACTAATAATTGGCCACGTGATAACTAACGTGCCGGAGGTGAAGTAGTATGAAAAAAGCAGCAAAATTAGGAGTCGCTTCATTATTTGCTATTTTTATCGGTCTGTTTGCGGCGTCAACTGCCCGCGCAGGGATATATATAAATTATTTCCCTGAAGACATAACTATTCAGGAAGGCGACCCCCTCGATGTCCCTTTATTCTTCGAGTGCGGGGCTTGTGCTGGAAAACCCGTGGAAATATTCGTATGGAAACAGGACCGGACCAGCGGTATAACAGAGTACCTGAGTCAGAATGAATGGATCCAGTCCGAGGACTCCACTGAGGTCCCGCCGTTTGTTTCGATAGGAAGCATGTTGGAGTATGCGAATTTCGTGTGGAGGATTTTTGATGATACAACTGGAATGAGTTCCTTCGATCTCGGTATATGCATTGACGCTACCATGAGCGGATGGGTGACTGAAAATGCCGACTGCGCCAAGAGGGCTGTGATAATCGAAGAACGGGAAGACCCGCCACCGCCGACATGCAGCGGCCTGACGGTTAACCCTGTATCCATATCCAAAACGCTCACCAGGGGACGAACGGAAACGGTACGGGTCAGCGTTGCAAATTCGTGCGGGCCTGTGGCCGAGTTTAACGCATCGACGTCTCTGAAAGGGATTATCCTGTCAAAACAATCGGGGATAATGGATGTCGAACTTAACACCTCATCCCTTATGCCGGGGAATTATTCCGGTACTATTAATGTCTCTACAGGGGCGGCATCTGCACAGGTCAACGTATCTCTAACGGTACAGGCTCCGGGTTTTCCGATCGGTGGCGGTTCCTGCACTCCCTCTTCCTTATCCTTATGGCCGAATCCCGTTGCGCTGTCTGCGGCCTCAGGGGAGACGGCCACCGAAACAGTGACGGTCAAGAATAA
>JBECKU010000336.1:0-5490 GCA_040235385.1 Candidatus Sulfobium sp.
AGGAGAAGTTCAGGGAATTGGCGGAAGCGGCCAAGAACGGATGCCCGGTATCCCAGGCATTGAGCGGAACGACGATTTCCCTTGAAGCGAGATTGACCGGCTGATTATTCCCGGCCGGTCGATTCGACTAATCTATATAATTTGTAAATTTCAGCCCAGAGGAGGAGAATAGGGAGGAATATAGTCTTCGTACGGTTTCTTTCGCCGACCATATCCCTCCCTTTGCTCACGGAGAGTTTATGAATAGTGCGGACTGAGAGCAAATTTTATACTCGTTAAACAAACCGGCCTATATATCCTCCTGCTTACCTCTCCCGGACCGCTTTTCCCGGACCGGATGACCTCTCCCGGATATCGGGGGAAGGCGCTTTTGGGACAGGCACGGGAGCCAGGCCGCGCGTGGACGGTTGTTGGAAAGACCTCTCCCGTTCAGCCGGTGCTGCGGGAGAGACCTTTTTCGGTGCGACTGGTGTACGCGTGACACCTCCGGATTTGCGCTCGATTCGGGGAGTGGCAGGGACCACAGGCGTGCTCTTGCGTCTTATTTCCCGCGGTTGACCGGAAGGACCGGCAGGACTTGTCCGCCGTTCCTCAATGGCTCGTCCGCCCGTTCTTCTCTCCACCCCTCGATTATCAACAGGTTTTCTGATAATGGTGCGCGTTCCGGTTGTTCCGCCGCGCTCGATCTTAACCGGCTGTCTGGACGTGCCGAACCCTTTTCTTTCGCCTTCTCCAAGCCGTCTCACCGGCAAGTTCCTCTGAGGCGAAGAAGACCTCAGCACGGACCTCTTCCGCTCCTTCACGAGGGGGCGTTCATTCTTCAGGACGTCGATGCGGACATCTCTCACTCCACGGGGCGGCCTCTTGTCAGATGGGATCTCTTTTATACTGGGCATGACCGTTGACCTCTCCGGTTTCAGGAGCGGTCTGCCCGGATGGACCTTCTCAGGAGTAAGAAAAGGGTTGCCCCTCTTCTTTACCTCCCGGTACCGGTATCTTCCCCTGAGAAAATTGTCATGGTCTACTATCGTCACGGCATGCCTGGCATGCGCATTCCGATATAAATGGGTGATCCTGGTTTTACCGATATTGATATTCACAATGTTCACGCTGTTCGGCCCGTAATAACCGTACCCGTAATAAATCTCTCCCGGGGCCAGGGGTACCCAGGCAACGTAAGAAGGAGTATTCACCCAGGCGACGTAACCCGGACTCCAATAAGCAGCCCTACTGGCAGGGGGAACCCAGATCCATCCGAAAGACGCATTGAACGTCCAGCGGCCATAATGGTAGGGGACCCAGCCCCACGGCTCGTAGGAGACCCAGACGTAATCGCCGCCTATCCATACCCATCTGCCATCCCGGTAAGGGGCCCATCCGGCAGCTATGACCGTCGGTGTCCATGCATAACCGTAGTCCGTCACATAGACCCATTTGCCGTATTTGTCAAGATCATGCGAATAGCCTTCCAGCTCCTCGGGGAGGTATTTTTCGCTGTACCGGGGGCTGTACACCTCATCGTTTCTGGCCTTGTTCCAATGCTCCCATTCATCCGGCGGACCGAGAGGAGATAATTCGGCATAATCATCCCGTCCCAGTGAAAGAGTCTGATCTTTTCTGACCTGGGTCCTTCCTTTTCCCGTTTCAGCATAAACCGTTCCGTCATAAACAGAGATATCCGTATTGCCGTCCTCCCGTACATCAACCCTGAATACGGAGCGGTCATATACTCTTATGGAGGAGACCGGGGTGTCCATTTGCACGAAATCGACACCTGAATCACGGAAATATAAATAAGCGCGTCCTTCCGTCAGATAGAACTGGGCGCTTCCGTCATCGATTCTAAGAATATCGAGGGAGGTATATTCGTCGAGCCTGACATTCGTCCCGTCACGCAACTGTATCTCGGTCCTTGCCCCGCCCGGAACCCAGAGTCTGTCTCCCTCCTTGAGCGGCATATTGATCGATGCGGGGACCCATTCCGAGGTCTCGACAGTATTGACCTGTACGTCACCCTGGAGAAGACTGACCCGCAACTCTCCAATGTCTGCACCGTAAGCAAATGAATACGGCAGAATCAGAAAAAGAACCATTAATAGAACCTTTATCAATCTTGAACCTTTCATTTCGGTATCCTTATTCAAGTTTAACTTAATTAAACCACAATTTTTTGAAGAATCTGTGAACTTCTCCCCTGAAGACTATGAAAGAATGTGAAGATGAAGCCTGCAGAAACCCCTATCTGGCCCTGAACCTTCTAAGTCGCAGGGCATTTGTTACGACAGTAACAGAGGACATTCCCATTGCGGCAGCCGCGAACATGGGATTCAAAAGTATCCCGAAGAAAGGGAAAAGGACCCCGGCCGCGACCGGAATCAGAATAACGTTATAGGCGAACGCCCAGAAGAGGTTCTGCTTGATATTCCTCATTGTTGCCTTCGACAACGATATCGCGGTAACGACCCCGCCGAGGTCGCCTTTGATCAAGGTGATATCGGCAGCTTCCATTGCGACGTCGGTGCCGGTTCCAATAGCGATTCCCACGTCCGCCTGAGCTAGAGCGGGCGCATCGTTTATCCCGTCCCCTACCATCGCAACTACCTTGCCGCCGGACTGGAGGTTCTTCACTTCTTCCGCCTTGTCCTCCGGAAGGACCTCCGCAAGGACCCTGTCGATCCCGGCCTGGCGCGCTATCGCCTCTCCCGTTCGCCTGTTATCGCCTGTTATCATGTTGACCTCGACCCCCATCCGGTGGAGAGATTCTACCGCCCCGATCGAATCTTCCTTCAGAGTGTCTGCAACAGCCACCATGCCCGCTGCACGGCCGCCCACGGCGAGATACATAGGCGTCTTGCCCTGCTCAGACAACCGCTCGGCATCCGGCATGAGAGCCCCGATCTCGATATTTTCTTCCTTCATAAGCTTTTCATTCCCAAGAAGCACACTCTCTCCTTCGATGCTTGCCCGGATGCCATGTCCGGGGACGGCATCGAATCTTTCCGGCTCCCTTATTTCCATCCCTTCGGCCCGGGCCCTTTTCATGATAGCCTCCCCGAGGGGATGTTCGGAACCTTTTTCGGCGGAAGCCGCATAATAGAGGACTTTACGCTCGGTCATATCACCGGCGACAATGTCGGTGACTTCTGGCTGACCTTTTGTGAGCGTCCCTGTCTTATCGAAGATGATCGTATCTATCTTGTGGGCCGTCTCGAGCGCCACCCCGCTCCTGATCAGCACGCCGTTTTCAGCGCCTTTTCCCGTCCCGACCATGATGGAAGTGGGTGTCGCAAGCCCAAGCGCACAGGGACATGCGATGATAAGGACCGCGATAAAATTGAGTATCGCATAGGTAAAGGCAGGCGCGGGGCCGAAAAAATACCAGATAATAAAGGTCAATGCAGCGATTCCTATGACAACAGGGACAAAATAAGAGGCGATAACATCGGCCATGCGCGCGATAGGAGGCTTTGTCCCCTGGGCGGACTGGACCATATCGATGATCTGTGAGAGCACCGTGTCCTTGCCGACCTTGGTCGCTTCGAACTTGAATGAACCGGTCTTGTTTATGGTCGCCCCGATGACAGTATCTCCCTTCTTCTTCTCGACCGGAATGGATTCCCCGGTCACCATCGACTCGTCGACGGCGGAATATCCTTCGCTTATCATACCGTCCACTGGGACCTTCTCCCCGGGTCTGACGATTATAACGTCCCCTATCTCGACTTCTTCAACGGGTATGTCGGTCTCACCGCCGTTCTTCACTATCCGGGCCGTTTTAGGACGTAGTCCCATCAGTTTCTTGATAGCCTCGGACGTCTGGCCCCTGGCCCTTGCCTCAAAAAGCCTACCGAGCAGAATAAGCACGACAATCGTCCCTGCGGTATCAAAATAAACCTCGGCGGCATAACCTTTTATCTCGAAGAGAGACGGGAAAAAAGTCGCAACAAGGCTGTAGAGATAAGCCGCGGAGGTCCCGACCGCGATCAGGGTATTCATATTGGTTGTCCTGTGCCGGGCCGCGGCAACGGCGCCGGTATAAAATTGCCAGCCTATCCAGAACTGAACGGGTGTCTCGATCAGGAGTTGAAGAATGAAATTTACACGCCGGGGCAGCCCGATTATCCCGGAGAGACCGAGGTTGTCCCAGTGGGTTAAAATGAACAGGGGTAAGACGAGAAGCGCACCCGTAATGACTTTTGTCCTGAGCTTTCCATACGCGGCCGCCCTCTCCCGCTGCTCCTTTTCGACGACATCTTCGCCCTTTTCGACCTCGACCACCTCATACCCCGCCTCTTTCACAACCTTTTTGAAGTCCCTTATTCCAACCTTGGAAGGGAAATATTCGACGGTGGCTTTTTCCGTCGCGAAATTCACTTCGGCGGATACCACTCCTTCGAGTGAGGCGAGCGCCTTCCGGACATTTTCCACGCAGGAGGCACAGGACATGCCTTTGACAGGAAGGGTTACGGTAGTGACCGAAACCCCGTACCCCAGGTCTTTGACCACCTTCATGAGATCTTCGACAGAGACCGCCGAGTCATCATAAACTACAGTAGCTTTTTCCGCGGCAAAATTCACTTGTGCCTCGGTCACCCCCGGCATGGCAGCCAGGCCTTCCTGAATATGGACCGCGCATGAAGCGCAGGACATACCTGTAAGGGGAATATCGATTCTGGTCTCCTTTTTGATCGCCGTCTTCTCAACCATGGTTTTCCCCGGACAACCCGGTCAGGGCTTTCTCAATCGCGACCCGGTTTTGTCTGAAACCCAGAAACATTTTATCTCCTATCACCATTACAGGTGTCGCCATCCTGCCGTATTTTTCAGCCAGTTCTTCCCTCGCTTTCGCATCAACTGAAATATCCTTGTTCGTAAATTCGATCTCCTTTTCCGAAAGAAACTCTTTCAGGGAATTGCAGTCCCGTCAATTAGGAGATGTGTATACAACTATTCCCGTTTTCTCGCTCATAGTTTCAACCATTCATTATGCATTGTTTTTTAAATATTATATCACTATGAATATGAATTATTGGTGAAGCGAGTAAGTAAGGAGGATAAGGTCCCGGAGAAGAGCGGAAATGGAATAAAATACTTTATCCGGCAGGTTTATGGCTGATTCAGTCTGATCTCCACAAGGTTCTTTTCGCAAATATAGTGCTCAAGGTTGCCGTCATAGTCGCCTACGGAAAGTTCTATCCTGCCGTCCTTTTCGATGACAGAGGGCGAACTATGGTTGCGGACCCGGACATGATCGAGTATGCCGTCCCCGAAAAAAACAGGACCGGTCTCAGTCATATAGGTCATGAACTTCGTTATCCGTCCGTCCTGCTGGCCAATGAGCAGATACAGCCTTCCCTCGTTGCGGAAAAGTGCGGGTGTCGCGAAACGTCCGACCCTTACGTACTTAAACATCTCGTCGATTTCGTTCCATACCGGATTACCGTTTTCCCCATATGTATACCGGAACCCTTTTACGACCCCGTCGGCGCC
>JBECKU010000312.1:0-5540 GCA_040235385.1 Candidatus Sulfobium sp.
CAGCAATAAAATTTATTCATGGCTGGGGCGGGAGGATTCGAACCTCCACATGGGAGATCCAAAATCTCCTGACTTGCCGTTTGTCGACGCCCCAACATCAAAACCATAAGATACCCGGATATCGGAGACACTATTATCATCCTTAAAGTCTCCAGCGGAATTTCTCTCAGACGAGAGTCCGGCCCGCCGTGCACCAGTGCTTTCCCATCCCGGCCGCCGCCCGGAGAGCTTCCTTGTCCGAAGGAAAAATTCCAAAGACCGCAGACCCGCTTCCGCTCATGGATGAGATAACCGCGCCGCTCCTCATGAGCATTTTCTTGACCTCTGCGATTTTTCTATGTTTCCTTACGACCGCTTTTTCAAGGTCGTTGACGACCATTTGCCGCAGTGTAAAAAAATCTTTCCTTTCGAGACTATGACAGAACAGTTTAATATCAATGATTTTTTTTGTCAACATTGCTTCGTCCTGGTCATATGCGCCGTATGCCCATGATGCGGATACCGGGGCGTCGGGTTTCACGATAAGCAGCGGCACCGACGCACCCCCGGAAAGAGAGGTGATCCTCTCTCCCCTCCCTTCCACGAAAGCAAAAGGACCGTCGATAAAAAAAGGGATGTCCGAGCCTATTTCCGATGCGAGGGCCATCAGTCTTTTTTTCCCGAGTTTCAGTCCCCAAAGCCTGTTAAGACCGATAAGAGTAGTCGCCGCATCGCTGCTTCCGCCGCCGAGGCCCGCTGAAACTGGGATCTCCTTCATCAATGTGATCTTTGCCCCGCGCCGACAGGATGTGCGCTCCTTAAGCAGAAGGGCAGACCTGTAAACGAGGTTTTCCTTCAGCGGTATGTCCATGGTGCACTCCAGCTTGAGGCCCTTTGCCTCCTCGAAGGAAAGGGTATCGCAGAGGCTGACGCACTGCATGACTGAGCGGATATCGTGATAGCCGTCAGGCCTTTTTCCGGCCACCGAAAGGAACCAGTTTATCTTCGCCGGAGCGTGAAGGGACAATATCATTCCGTCTCTCCTCTCTGCCCGACAGCGAGGCGGAGATGAAAGATAAGTTCACCGGAGGTTATCGATTTTTTTTTCGACACGCTCTTTCAGCCCCTCTTCCTTGTCATTATGGGTAAGAGCTTTTTCCCAATATTCTCGGGCCATTTTGTCATTCCCGGCCGCGTGATAGACGTCCCCAACATGCTCCAATACCACCGGGTCATCTTTTGTGATCCGGGCCGCGTCCAGAAGTATTCTAAGGGCTTCGTCTTTCCTTCCCATCTTGAAATATACCCAGCCGAGACTGTCCATGATATAACCGTTCTGCGGCTTGATTTCCAAAGCGCGCTTAACAAGAGAAAGCGCTTCGTCCAGGTTCATATCCCGGTCCGCAAAGGTGTATCCGAGATAATTGAGGGCGTCGGCATGCTCCGGGTTGATTTCAATCGTCTTTCTGAGCTGGTCGACCATCTCATCGAACTTGCCGTCTTTGTCGAGAACGACAGCGAGATTATAATGGATCTCATCGTTCTCGGGGAACCTATTCAGGGCCTCCCTGAGCACTTTTTCCGCAGAGGGGTAATCTTCCACCTGCATATATGTCATGGCGAGATACAGATAAATATCGGGGTTGTCCTTTTCGAAGTCAAGGACTTCCCGGTATATGTTTATCGCATCCCCGTAACGGTCAAGGTTGGAATAATTGAAAGCGAGATGAAGAAATGCATTTACGTTCCGGGGTTCCCTGCTGATGATCTCTTTCAATTCCGAGATCGCCTCATCGAACCGTCCCATTTCCTCAAGGACGAGAGAGAGGTAGTACCGGACCGTAGTGTTCTCCGGTTTTGCCTTCATCGCAAAGCGCAGTTCCTCCAGCGCCCTTTCGTATTCTCCTTCTTCGAAATAGAGCATCCCCAGTTTGACATGGACGTCGATGACAGCTGGCATCTGATCGCTGAGCGCCTGAAATTCTTCTATGGCCTTTCCCACTTCTTTCTGTTTCAAATATACCTGTGCGAGCCTTTCCCTGGCCTGTGCGTTATGGGGATCGACGTCCAACGCCTTTTCATAATTCCCGATGGCGTCGGAATACTTTTCCTGGATCTCGTCGATTATCCCCAGTTTGAAATATATCGTACTGTCCGAAGTGGATGACCCGAGGGCCTTTTTGAGATAGTCCCTCGCGTTTTCATAATCTTTTCTGTCGATATAGATGGAGCTGAGATAATCGATGGCATCCAGGTTGCCCGGGTTTTTTTCCAGTATACCTTTAAGCACGGACACTGCTTCGTCGAACTGGCCGTTATTATAGTAAAGCCTGCCCAGAAACAGGGCGGCATCCTCGTTATCCGGATCGATCTCCAGGATTTTCCGGGACATCGATATCGCTTCGTCGAACTCTTTGAGGCTGTAAAGGAGGTCCCCTGCGAGACCGAGTGCCGGTACATAGTCAGGATTTTCCCTGATAACTTCGCGGATGACCGTCAAGGCCCCCGGGATGTCCCCTGAACGGGACAGGACGAAGGCTATCTGTGTCTTCAGATAGGCGGAATCCGGATCGTATTCGAGCGCTTTCCTGTAATATTTGACGGCATCTTCCCAACTGTGGGAGATGAAGGACCGATATCCCAGGATAAAAAAATAATAGGCTTCAGATTCCGCAGGAGGGGCCCCCGAAGGGTTGAGTTCTAAAGCTTCAGAACCTGCCGTCTTTACGGATTTTGTAGCAGCACAGGCGCCAGTCGCGAATAAGAACGCGATGACGATAACGTACGCGTATTTCACCAGAAATTTACCTCACAATCGGTCCGGATTTTCCTGAATTGACATGACGGAATTCAATCGTTTCATTATGACATAAAGATATGATTAATACCAAATAGGGCGAGTCAGAGAACGGAAGAGGTTGCGACGAAAGACGCCATTTAAAGATAGAGGTTCCTTCCTGTGCGATAATAGGGACCAGGTTATTTCGAAGGGATAACCTGAATAATGAATACTGTAAGGGCAATCCTGTCATGGAGCCCGGCTTATTGTAGTGTCCGGCATATATTAGTAACTGAAAACTGAATAAGTGGAGGAGGAGCGATCATGGAGCTTGAAGGAAAAGTAGCTGTAGTTACCGGCGGAGGGCAGGGGATCGGAAGGGCGATAACCGGGGCGTTCCTCAGGGCCGGAATGAAGGTGATGATTGCCGAGATCGATCCGGAAGCCATAAGAGAGGCGTCTGAAGAAATTCCGGAAAAGGAAAGTTTCAGGGTATTTCCGGCCGATATCTCAAACGAAGAAGATGTGAGAAGCCTGTTCGGGGAGACTGAAAGGCATTTCGGACGGCTTGACGTCCTGGTGAATAACGCCGGGATTTTTCTGAAAAAGCCTCTGACCGGGCTTACTCTCGGGGAATGGAGCAGGGTCATCTCGGTCAACCTCACGGGGGTTTATTTATGTTCACGTTATGCGGTCCCTTTGCTCGGGGGAAATAAAGGGGCGATTCTCAATATCGCATCGACGAGGGCCTTCATGTCCGAGCCCGATACGGAGGCTTATTCGGCATCGAAGGGAGGAATCGTTGCCCTCACCCACGCGATGGCCGTCAGTCTGGGTCCGGATATTCGGGTGAATTGCATAAGTCCGGGATGGATCGAGGTAAGCGCATGGAAGAAAAAAAGTGAGAGGAAGCAGCCGGATCTTAGCAGTATGGACCGCCTTCAGCATCCCGCCGGCAGGGTAGGGGAACCCGAGGACATCGCATCCCTCGCTCTCCACCTGGTCTCGCCTCAGGCGTCTTTTATTACAGGCGCGAACTTTATCGTTGACGGCGGGATGACAAGAAAAATGATATACGTCTGACAGTCCGTCCCGGTTCGCGATCACGACCGGTGGCAAACTGCGATTTGCGTCGATTTTTGGGTTTATACGGACGCTTAAGTAATGAAATATCTTCCAATAAAATATAAGTTGTGGTATCTTAATGAAAATTATTTAATTTGCTTTTGGATTACGTTTCATTTATTTTAATATGACTTGCAAAGAATACCATGGAATTTATTAAATAAAGTTTAAAAATTCCGGGCATTTTTTTTAAAAGGAATGAAGCGCCTTCAGTGATGGCGGTCGGGGGTGTCATTGAGAAAAACAAGAGAGTGCTCGCGGTATGTCTTTCCTTCCAAGGTAGAATTTTGTCTGGCAGATGATTGTGTTGCAGTTCATCGCGGCGAGACGATCAATATCGGAAAGGACGGTCTCTGCGTTTCCACCAGAGCGACCCTTAGAAAAGGGCAATTTATAAAGTTTAAACATGACATATTGCCTTTTTCCTGCGAAGGAGCGGAAGTAAGATGGGTAGAAAAGCATGGGAAGGACTACAAAGTGGGGCTGATGTTTATCTGACCGTCCGCTTGGCTGTGTTTGTCGGCCTATTTCGCTCTGCTCTTCAGATAAATCAGGAGTCCGGCGCCTGACAGGATCATGGTTGCGCTAAGGATCTGCCCCATGGTGAAGACGCCTGCGATGTAACCCAACTGGACATCGGGCTCCCTGAAAAACTCCACAAAAAATCTGAATGAGCCGTAGAGAATTAGAAAAAGGGAGGTCAGGGAACCCCGTCTCAGTCCTTTGTCTTTCAGACGCCAGAGAATGATGAAAAGCAGGACCCCTTCGAGCAAAAACTCATAGAGCTGTGACGGGTGCCTGGGAAGAGGTCCTCCGGAGGGAAAGACCATCCCCCAGGGCAGGCCGGTCACCCTTCCGTATAGTTCGCCATTGATGAAATTCCCCAGCCTTCCGAGTCCGAGCCCGATGGGCGCTGTCACTATGATCAGGTCCGAGAGCTGCCAGAAGCTCTTTCGATTTTTTCTGCAGAAGAGCAGCCCCGCGAGGAGTGTTCCTATCAGCCCGCCGTGGAAAGACATCCCGCCGTGCCAGACCGCGAATATTTCGAAGGGGCTTCTGATGTATTCTTTCAAGTCGTAAAATATCACATACCCGAGCCTCGCACCGACGATGAGACCGATCACAAGCCAGGAATACAACGATTCTATGTCCTTAAGGCTGATATCCAGCTCTTTCTTTTTCACCTGGTAGCGCACGAGGAGATAAGAAGAGGCGAACCCGAGAAGATACATCAGTCCGTACCACCGGATGGCCAGCGGGCCGATTCTGATAATGACCGGATCTATTTTTGGATAAGGGATCATATAGCAGTGATTGAAGTCCGTATATTATACAAATTTTTGATTTTTCCGCACTAAAGGAGAAAGTACCTGGCAGGGAATCGGAAGAAGAAATAAGCGAGGGGCGCCCTGGGGATCGGGGAAAAGGCGCCCCTCTCTGCAGTCGGGGAGACTGCATTGAGATATTTTTACCAAATGTGACGTGCGAATGTCAACACAGGTCGAACGTTACAATTTTTTTATTGAATAAACGGGTTGTTTGGAGTATTTTAATGATGTGAAACGGGGAAGGGATTGGGAGAACAATAATGATGGGATCGAAATCATACATCGCGACGCGAAGGGCTATGAAATACAACCATGATATCCACCATCGC
>JBECKU010000347.1:0-6720 GCA_040235385.1 Candidatus Sulfobium sp.
CGCTATTATAGCCCGAGTGGCAGTTCTGACATCTCCCCGGGCTTTCAAGTGAAAGATTGTTATCAGGCGGAGGCTGGGACCCCGGCATTCTCACAAGAGGATCGTCCGAAACTGCCAGCGGTGTATATGAGTATGCCGCGTTAAATCCGGCACATATCAGTGCCAATGATGCAAAAATAATACTTAAGACCCACCGCTTCATTTTTCAGCCATATCCCACCGCTTAACAACTTACAAAAACAGCCCCTTGTTTATTTTTTATCAATCGCAGAAGCAAATGTCAACTTACGATTTATTTGAAGTCCACCCATTATTTATTGATTCCTCACTGCTGACCCCCAGGCTCACTTCATACAATTTAATTTTCCTAAAGTCCCGGCTTAATAATCATATAGTTGCCGCCCCGAAGCGCATCATTTAGACGGTATACTCAAGGCAAGACGCGAGCCATCTAAGTCTCGTCTAGTTTTCGGGCACTACTTTTCTTATCGTATCCTTGACGCGCTTCTCATAGAAATTTTCGAGTGTCTCCAGAATATCAGGGTTGTTTTCGATGATCTTTTCGAGGTCCGATCTGCTTATCTCGTAAACTTCCACCGGTCCCTCCGCGATGACCGCCGCCGTTCTCGGCCTGCCGGTCAGAAAGGCCACCTCACCGAAAACATCGCCCTCGCCCAGTTTCGCCAGTTCTATCGTTTTCCCCAGAATATTTGCAGCCACGCGCGCCGTACCCGACTTCATTATAAACATCGAATCCCCCGAGTCCCCTTCCCCAATAATCTTCTCCCGGGCTGCAAACGCTTTCGGCTCCAGCATATTCATCAATTCATTAAATTCTTCCTCGGGCAGTCGTGAGAAGAACTCCGGCACAATCGGACCTCTCGTCCTCTCCGATACAGGAACTGTTAATTCATCGAATTCACCCATGGGACCGGCAGGCCGTTTCGAAGAAATGTCCGCTGAAGGAAGGGGAGAATCCCGGCACGCCAATTCCATCATCAGTTCCCTGGACCTGTTTATCGCATCCTGATCATAAGGGTCCAATTGCAAAATGATCTTATATACTGCGAGAGCCTGTTGATGCAGAGATCGGGACATAAATATTCCTGCGGCCCTGTGATATGATGAAGCGGCCCTAATCGAATCTCCGGTCCTCCTGTGAAGGTCACCCATCTTAACAAAAATACCGGGTTCCTTCCGCCCTTCCCCAATCATCTTTTCGAGGGCCTTTCGGGCGCTTTCCCAGTCCCGCCTCTTCAGCGATTCAAAATAAAGAGACCATCCTTTGTCTATCCTTTCGGCCATGTGTTCCTCCCGCTTTAGATTCTTACTGGTGTGGTGCGTCCAACGCTTCTGTACACTCCGAGGCAAATCCAGGAATAATTTCAAATATCGCTGGATAGTATTAAATATAGATCGACAGTCTTTGTCAATATGGCATTCTACATGCCCTCAAGACCCTGAAATAATATATAATATACGTCAATACATTCCAGGAGGTAACGTTGAAACCGAGAGTCGTTGTTGAAATGGCGTCGCGCGTAAAAAACCTGCCGCCGTATCTTTTCGCATCCATAGACAAGATGAAACACGAAGCAAGATCCAAAGGCGTAGACCTTATAGACATGAGTATAGGCGACCCCGACATTCCTACCCCTTCCCATATAGTCGAGGCGATGAAAATTGCGGTCGGCAAGCCGGAACACCACCGTTATCCTTCCTACGAAGGCATGCTGTCTTTTCGAACGGCGGTTTCCGAATGGTATAAAAGAAGGTTCGGTGTCGCCCTTGACCCCGGGAAAGAAGTACTGTCCCTGATAGGCTCCAAGGAGGGGATAGGTCATATACCTCTGGCCTTCGTCGAACGGGGAGACACTGTTTTAGTACCCTCGCCGGGATATCCCGTCTATCCTGTAAGCGTTCTCTTCGCAGGTGGTGAGACGTACATAATGCCCCTGAAGGAAGAAAACGGATTTCTTCCGGACTACACGGCGATCCCGCAAAGAGTGCTGATGAATGCCAAGATGATGTTCATCAACTATCCGAACAACCCTACCGCCGCATCAGCCACTAAAGACTTCTTCTCTGAGACGGTCAACCTCGCCGACAAGTACAATATCATCGTATGCCATGATGCGGCATATAGTGAAATTTACTATGACGGGAAGAAGCCTCTCAGCTTTATGGAGACAGACGGGGCAAAGGATGTGGGGATAGAATTCCATTCTCTCTCTAAAACGTATAACATGACCGGATGGCGTGTCGGGTTCGCAGTCGGCAACAGCGAGGTACTGGCCGGCCTCGGCAAGATAAAGACGAATCTCGACTCCGGGATATTCCAGGCGATCCAGGAGGCGGCGATAGTCGCGCTGGAGACCGAAGAAAAGGTGTTGTCGCAAAACAGGGGTGTATACGAGAAGAGGAGAGAGGTTCTTTATAATGGGCTGGTCGGTATAGGCCTTAAGGTAAAGAAGCCGTCAGCCGGTTTTTATTTATGGGTGAAGGTGCCTGAGGGCTTTGATTCATCCGGGTTTTCAGCTATACTCCTGGAAAAAGCCGGGGTGCTCGCCACGCCGGGTAACGGCTTCGGCGCACCGGGTGAGGGTTATATCCGGTTCGCGCTCACGGTACCTGCGGAAAGAATAAGTGAGGCCGTCGAGAGGATAAAAAAGGCGTTTTGATCAGGGAGAGGCCTTCATTGCAGCAAGACTAATAAGTATCTGCAATATTCCTATCCGTCAAGGCTTGCTGAAGTATCGAAAAAGAAATTTTTTAACAAAGCCGGCATTTTTCTATTTCACTTTTTGGGTTAATGTCTATTGTCTATCTCGGAATCGGTTCAAATTTAAGAGACAGGAGGAAGAACTGTCTGCGTGCGATAGACCTTCTTGAACAGGAGGGGCTGCGCATCAGGAAGCGGTCCTCCATGCACGAAACGAACCCATGGGGTTTCACGGACCAGCCCTTGTTTATTAATATGGCTCTCGAGGCCGAAACCGGTCTTTCTCCCCTTGCACTCCTTAAAGTACTGAAAAAAGTCGAGCGGGATATGGGGCGCAGAGCTTCCGTTAAGTGGGGGCCTCGTCTCATAGACCTTGACATCCTGCTCTTTGACAACCTGATACTGGATGAAGGAGATCTCATTATTCCTCATCCCCTAATGCATCAGAGGGAATTCGTATTGCGGCCGCTTTCAGAGATAGCCGGGGACAAGATTCACCCCGTCCTGGGTAAAAAAATATCCGCCCTGCTTCAGGATATATCCTGACGGTAATGCGCCGGACAAAAAGTCATCTGTTTCATGAATGTCGCACTGCCGTCCGGATTAGATTATCTAAATTTACAATTTGAACTTGAACCTCCTTTTTCTTTATGAATATACTTAAAGGAGAAGGCATGATAATCAAGTTCAATGATAAGGAGGTGATGAGTAGCAGTCGATGATTTCGTTAAGGTTCTATTATTAACAATAAAAAAGAAGGGGAGAAATATGAGAAAAACAATCTCGATTTTCGTAGTTTTGATGTTGGCAGTTGCCGGTTACATGGTCATGAGCAGTGCGCCCGGCTCAGTGAGTGTCGCAGCGGCAGCAGATGCAAAGGTCGTTACAGCCAAGGAAGTGCCCACTTTTAACGCCATAGCGTACATCGCAGGCCACGGCGGGCACCTCGCCATAATCGACATGAGGACGATGGCGCCTCCGGTCGACATTGAGAAAGACAGAATAGTTCTCACAGAAGCGGGATCGGAGATGGAAGGCACGATCGCCGGCATGACCTTCGAAGAGGTAAAGAAGTCCGGGGGAAGCCACGGCCAGGCCCTGATCGAGGAAAAAGGACAAAAAGTGCTCGTCGCCGGTACCTTGAACGGAGATGTCTACAAAGTTAATCTCGCTACCGGTAAGAAGGAAGGACCTTTCAAGGTCGGAAAGAAATTCTGCGGTGCAATTGCCGGTCCTGATGGAAACATCTATTTCGAGGACATGGCTGACGGCCACATCTATGTTTGGGATTCAGGCAAGCTTAAGACCGTCGACAAGATGCCCGTAGGCAAGGCCGTATGCGGCATTCAGTGGACTAAGAACAAGAAGAAGGCTTACATTACCGATATGCCTACGGGTATTGTTTATGTCTACGACTGGACCACAAAGAAAGAGATCAAACAGATCACCAGCCCGGAAATGACCTTTATCCACCAGGCAAGAATGACCCCTGACGGGAAGTATCTCTGGGTCAGCGCTCCCAACGAATTCGACCCGGGTCTGAAACCTGGTACGCACAAGAGCCAGGTCATTGTCATCGATACCGGCAAGGATGAAATTGTAAAGCGCATCGTCCTTCCGGATACGATACGCCCCCATGACTTCGCTTTCACCGCAGACGGCAAGTATGCTTTTCTTGCTTCCAGGACGTACGCCGATGACAGCACTCTCGTTGTAATGGACAGGGCATCGGACAACATCGTAAGGAAAGTTTCCGCCTGTTATGAGTGCCACTCCAGATACGGCATCGAGGTGAAAATCGATGAGGGTTCTCCGCTCCTTTGCGGAATAGAAGTTGACTGGAATCCCTCCAAATAGAAACTGTATCCTGATCTCTCAAAAGGCCGGACATTCGTCCGGCCTTTTTTTCTCGCACGTGTCCCCCGGGATTTCGGCTTTTTCGATTGTAGGAAGGGATATAGTCTTCTCGCTCATCCCCGCTGCGCTCCGGGGTTTTTGCCTCTTGATTAAATGAATACGTATTACAGGACTACCTGCCTGCCGGCAGGCAGGTCGGCAAAATTTATCCGCCTTTGGAGGAGAAACCGTTCGAAAACTATATTCCTCTCTGTTTATGTCACATGGGCATGAAATTTATAAATAATGTGGGTTAAAATGAATTAAGGTGTATTATGCATTCAGTGCCTCCGGGTATGGCGCCGGAAAAGCAGGAATCCCGACATGACCAGTAAAACCGATATAGGTCGAATCCTCACTATTATCACCGGAGTATTCATCGGGGTGATCGTCTTCGTCCTGCCGCTCGGCTATTTTCTGATCTCCTACCAGTATATCGCAGGAAGTCTCTCGACCGAGGCCGAGGTCAACGCCGCGATTATCTCACATGCCATTAATCTCAATCCGGAACTGTATGTTGTCGGGCAGGAAAAACTCACCGAATCCATATCTCAACGGCTGAAGGAGGGCCGTGGTGAGATCCGGCGGCTCGTGGACAATGACGGGAAGATTATCGCCGAAAGTGCTGATGATATAGATCCTCCTTTTATCGTGAGGTCGTCCGGGCTCGCCGAATCAGGCGCGATCCGCGGCACGGTCCAGATCTACCGTTCGCTCCGGCCGCTCCTTATCCGGACGGGAGCCATCGCACTGGTCAGCTTTTCTTTCGGGGGCGCTATATTCTTCATACTCCTTGTCCTTCCGCTCCGGACCATAAGGAAGGCCGAAGACGCACTGAAAGAGAGCGAAGCCAGATACAGGGACCTCTTCGAAAATGCGAGCGATCTGATCCAGAGCGTGACACCGGAAGGGAATATCCTGTATGTCAACGACGCCTGGCGTAAAACCCTCGGGTACGATGAAGAGGATATCTCCACCATCTCCTTCTTTAGAATAGTACATCCCGAGGAACGCGCAAATTTCTCCGACATCTTTCACAGGTTGACGGAAGGTGAAAGTCTGAACCGCATCGAAACGAGATTACTGACCAAAGACGGCAGTACGATAAATGTCGAGGGAAGTGCGGGCTGCAACTTCAGTGACGGAAAACTGGTCGCGATCAGGGGTATTTTCCAGGATATCACCGAACGCAAGAAGGCCGACGAGGCCCTCCATAAAACCCTTGAGGAGTTGCAGACCGTTACGAACGAGTTGGAGACGGCTTACAGGAAAATAGAATCCGACAGGGACAATCTCCGTTCTTCCCTGGATATCTTCACGGGAGTCATCACGGAAGTAGAAAAAAAGAGGGGGTTCGACGCTGAAGTCTACAAACTTGTCGAGAACCCAGCCATACCGGTATGCTGGGAAATTAAAAAATGCACATATGCCGAATGCCCCGCATACGGGCATAGACATGTGAGGTGCTGGCAGATTGCCGGGACGCACTGCGGAGGGGAGATACAGGGGCAGTTTGCAAAGAAATACAGCGACTGTAAGGAGTGCGAGGTTTACAGGGAATCCGTAAAAGACACGGTATACGAGATTACGGAGACCTTCAATAACATGATGCATATCCTGGATGTAAAACAGAACGATCTCATCGAGGCGCGTCGTGCCGCGGAAGAGGCCAGCAGACTGAAGTCGGAGTTCCTTGCGAACATGAGCCATGAAATAAGGACCCCTATAAACGGCATAATCGGCATGACCTCCCTGGCTCTCGATACCGCGTTGACGGATGAACAGCATGATTATCTCCTGACCATACATAAAAGCGCTGTTGCCTTGATGAACATTATCAACGATATCCTCGATTTCTCAAAGATCGAAGTGGGTAAGCTATCTCTTGACACCATAGATTTCAATCTACAGTCCGCGGTCTTCGAGGTGATCGATACCCTCACGCCCCAGGCTGCTGATAAAAATATTGAGATCAGCTCGCGCATCGGGAGAGATGTCCCTCACTTGCTGAGAGGAGATCCCGGAAGACTCAGGCAGATTTTGCTGAATCTGGGAAGCAACGCGATAAAATTCACGCGTGAAGGTGAAGTCCTATTCAAAGT
>JBECKU010000345.1:0-11786 GCA_040235385.1 Candidatus Sulfobium sp.
AAAAAGAGGCTTCCTCTGTGTCTACGTGTCTCAGCGGTTATCTTTTCTTTTCCTTTTGCACAAGATTCGTTGTAGTTCGATGAAGACGTCCTTTGTTTTATTTCTCCGGACCGTGGACTTCGGAATATTTGTCTACGACCTTCCCTGTCATCGTATCGAGGACATAATATCCGCTATGGTGTCCGAGCGGACCGGATTCTGCCGCCCAGGCGGATATCTCATATCGTCTGATCTCATTCCGGTTATCCTGTGCCTGTACAGGTCCGGAAGCCAATAGATTGCTTATCAGGTTAAGGAACAGTAATACGGCCGCGAGAGAGAGTATAATCTTTGTGTACCTGTCGGTCTTCATTATTGCCTCCTTGGGTTGCAAACCGGTTTGCATCATTCCATATGTCAAAGCTATCACTATCTTTTTCCCCTGTCAATACGGACGTCTTCCGAAGACCTTTCATTCGTGTAAAAATCGCGGTTGAATATGCTAAAATACACTACGTCAACGATTTTTCCGTGGACACACACACTGGCCGGAGCCGTTCTTTCATGCTTTTCTGCAGTCTGGAAGCGGCCCTGCGCAACAGGCGGATGTGAATCTCGTCAGGTCCGGAAGGAAGCAGCGATAAGCATTAATCCTGTGTGCCGCAGCAAGTCGCTCCCGGGCTGCAGAAAGACATGAAGTCCATAAGAGACGCCGGAGGGATGGAGTTCCCGGTTAAGAGCGATCTTCTCTTTTTCAGTCCGGCGTAACTCACAACGTATCATGAGCTATCTGGTTTTAGCAAGGAAATGGAGACCCGGGGGGTTTGAAGACCTCGCCGGTCAGGAATCGATTACCCGCATCCTCAGGAATGCCATTTCCCAGGGAAAAGTCGCACACGCATACCTTTTCTCGGGTCCCCGCGGCGTCGGAAAGACGTCTTCCGCGCGAATTCTTGCAAAGGCCCTGAATTGCGCGGATGGGCCGACGCCCCAGCCATGCGGCAAATGCTCATCATGCACCTCGATAGCGGACGGTTCCTCCGTCGATGTCATTGAAATCGACGGCGCTTCCAACAATAGCGTCGACGACATAAGAGACCTCAGGGAGAGGGTCAAATACGCTCCGTCCGGCGGGAGGTATAAGGTCTATATTATTGACGAAGTGCACATGCTCTCCGGCTCGGCCTTTAATGCGCTTTTAAAGACCCTCGAGGAACCCCCGTCTCATGTTATATTTGTTCTCGCGACTACCGAGATGAAGAAAATTCCTGCAACGGTCCTGTCAAGATGTCAACATATGCCTTTCAGGAGGATATCCGGACAAAACATAAGGACGAGACTCCAGCAGATTTCAGCCTCCGAAGGCATTTCGATCGCTCCCCCCGCGCTCGGCCTCATTGCCAAGGCCGCCGACGGCAGTATGCGCGACGGTCTCACTATTCTCGACCAGTTGTCTTCGTTCTCCTCAGACGTCACCGAAGATGATGTGAAAAGCCTTCTTGGACTTGCTGATTTCAGCATGTTGTCGCGAATTTCCATGGCGCTGATCGAAGGAAACAGAGTCGACTTACTCGATACGATAAATCTTCTCTCCGAACAGGGGACCGATATGAGGTCTTTTACGAGGGAACTGGTCCAGTTCTTCAGGGATCTCCTCGTTGCCGGCGTTACAAGGAAACCGGAAAATGTCCTGGACCTGAGTCCTGAGGAAATAGCCGTCATAAAGAAAATTATTTCCCGGTCGACGGAAGAGCAACTGACGCTGATGCTTTCTGAAATGATGAAAGCCGCTACGGACGTGAAGAATTCCGCCTCACCGAGAATCGCTCTCGAAATGGGTCTTATCAGGGCGAGTTTCCTCAGTGCGATGAAACCCCTTAAAGAGGTAATCGAACGTATCAGCCATTTCGGAAATCAGGTATCGCCTCCCGTGGACACAAAAAAAAACGTATCTTCCCCGCACAAACCTGACGCGCCCGAAATTTTTCCTTCGAAGGTAATGGATGCTGCAATAAAAGATGATAAAGTATTGTCTGAACTTCTCCCGGAGGAACCGGTGCATTATGAGGCGGAAACCGTCCAGCCGCCGAAGAGGTCGCCGGATATTGAAAAGGCTTGGGAGACGACACTGGAGAAGATCGGTCCCCCCCTCGCATCAAAGCTGTCACAAGCCGGAATTCAACTCAACGGCAGCGAGCTCTCCCTGGTGCTCGACAGCGGTCAGGCGGTCTTTGAGGATTCTATAAAAAGTAATCTCTCCGAGATCGAACGGATCTTGAGTGAAGAGTACCGGAGCGAACTGAAACTGAAAGTTACCATATCCGGCAGGAAGAAGGCCGGCAAAAAAGACCTCAAGGAAAAGATACTGCAGGAACCGCTCATAAAAGAGGCCCTGGAACTGTTCGAAGGGAGAATCGTCGATGTAAAGCCTCTGGAAAATTCAGAAAACATACCGAATGGAGGAAAAGATGTCTAAAAAAATGCTCGGTGATTTGATGCGCCAGGCGCAGAAACTTCAGGAAGAGATGCAGAAAACACAGGAAGAGGCGAAGAAAAAGACCGCTGAGGCGACGGCCGGAGGTGGGATGGTAACCGTTGTGGCCAGCGGCGCTGGCGAACTCGTTTCCATAAAGATAGAAAAAGACGTGGTAGACCCCGAAGATGTCGAGATGCTTCAGGACCTTATCCTTGCAGCTTCCAACGAAGCAATTCGCAGGGCCCAGGAGATTGTTAACGAGGAAATGTCCAAGCTAACAGGGGGTCTACAGATCCCGGGTATGGGCGCAGGCGGCCTCGGAAGTCTGTTCGGAAAATAAACAGACGCACAACCCCATAGAAAAACATGTTTTGTACGAAATGAAAAGAAAAGTGAAATTATTTTTGGTTGCGGCCTGTACGCCCGGGGCTGACCAGGCCGGGTGAGGAAAGATATGCATGGAATCATAGACAGTCTGATAAACGAGCTCATGCGGCTCCCCGGGATCGGGAGAAAATCCGCACAGAGACTCGCTTTTTTTATTTTATCAATGCCCGAGGCAGAAGCCCTTTCTATCGCTGCGGCGATAGAACAGGTCAAGCAAAAAGCGAGGTTCTGCAGCCGGTGTTTCAACATAACGGAAAATGAAGTCTGTAATATATGCAGCGACCCCTCCCGGGACAGGGGTCGCTTGTGCGTGGTTGAAGAGCCGAGTAACATTCTGGTCATCGAGAGGGTCAAGAGTTTTAATTGCCTCTACCACGTGCTCCTCGGCGCCCTGTCCCCAATAGACGGTATCACGCCGGACAGGCTTAAGATTAATGAGCTTGTCGAGAGGGTAAGGAATAATTCCATAGAGGAGATCATCATTGCCACCAACCCCAACACGAAAGGGGAGATCACGGCGCAGTACATCAGGGAAATCCTTTCGCCGCTGCACGTGAAAGTGACCAGGATCGCCTACGGGTTGCCGATGGGAAGCGATCTCGAGTATGCGGATGAGGTGACTCTCGCTAAGGCGCTCGAAGGACGCAGGGAACTCTGAACAAGTCTTTTGTTCAATTTTCATCCCCTCTTTATCTTCTTGCCCCATTCGCGGGCTTTTTGCATGATTTCCGGCTCATCGGCCGTGGTGAGCTTCCGTTTGTCCATGATAATCCTGCCGTTTATTATCACTGAGTCGATATCGGCCGAATTCATCGAATAGACGATATGTGAGTATGGGTCGTATATCGGCGTAAGATGGGGTTTCGCGATATCGGCAACGACAATATCCGCAGCCTTGCCTTTTTCAAGGCTGCCTGTGGTCCTTCCCAGACCGAGGGCTTCGGCGCCCCACTTCGTGGCCATAAGCAGGACCTTTTTAGCATCGAGGACAGTGGGGTCATTAGTCAATGCCTTATGGACTTTCGCGGTGGTGGACATCTCACTAAGTATATTAAGGTCGTTGTTGCTGGCGGCCCCATCCGTGCCGAAAGTCACCTTTATTCCTTCGGCGAGCATCGCCACCACCGGCGCAAACCCTGACGCAAGTTTCAGATTGCTCTCCATGCAATGTGAGACGCCCGTCCCCTTCCGGGCAATAAGCGCGATCTCTTCGCCGTCGACCCACGTGCAATGGACCGCCAGCACCGTTTCATCCAGACAGCCCAGAGAATCCATATGAACAACCGGCCTCTTGCCATAAAGGGCCTTGCTTTCCGAGACCTCCCATTGTGTCTCGGAAAGATGGATATGGATGGGTACGGAGTATTTTTCAGAGATACTTTTGGCCTTTTTCAAAGTATCCGGCCCACAGGAATACACGGAATGAGGGGCGATGCAAGGGGCGATAAGGTCATCCCCCTTCCAACCGTCGATAAAGGTCTCGGCCTTGAGCAGATACTCGTCAGGACTTCCGGCCGTCTTTGTGGGGAAGTCGAGTATGCCCGCACCCACAACGGCCCTCATCCCCATCCTTTTCGTCGTTGCAGCGATGGAGTCCCCGTAGAAGTACATGTCATTGAAGAGCGTGATCCCTCCCCTGATCATTTCAAGACAGGCGAGTTCAACGGCGTCCTCGACGAAATTCCGGCTCAACCACTTTTCTTCGGCCGGCCATATATGATCTTCGAGCCATTCCCTGAGGGGGAGATCGTCCGCAAGTCCCCTGAAATAGACCATAGGCGAGTGCGTATGGGTATTTACGAGTCCGGGAAAGACAATTTTCCCCTCCCCCCCGACTGAGAAGTGCGGCTTATATTTCCCCAATATTTCGCCGGCAGGACCGACATCAATTATCCTGCCGTCCCCGACCGCAACCGCGCCTTGCTCGACAACGGAGAGCGTGTCATCCATCGTAAGAACGTAGTCAGCCTTAACTATGATATCCGCATCTTGCATTATTAACCCTGCTGTCGCATAACTGCTGTCACGTTGAGGAAACCGATATGACGAAAGGCTTTATCACGACGCCTCTTACTCTTTTTGGCGGTAACAAGCGCATATCTTCCGGTCGTTCATCTGAAAAAAGGCCGAATCAGGCGCCCGGCGACTTACCGGCCACCCGTCATCTCGAGAAGCTTCTCTGCAATCTGCACGGCATTGAGTGCCGCTCCTTTTCTGAGGTTGTCGGCGACAATCCACATGTTGATCCCGTTTTCGATCGACTCATCTTCACGTATGCGTCCCACATACGTCTCATCCTTATCCGCAACGTCAACGGCAAGAGGATAAATGTTCTTATCCGGAGCGTCATAGACAATGATCCCGGGAGCGGAGGAAAGTACCGCCCTGACCTCATTCGGGGTAACCTTCTTCTCCGTCTCTATGTTTAGACTTTCGGAGTGGCACCTGAAAACAGGTACGCGGACCGTAGTGGCGGTAACCCTGATCGAATCATCTCCCATGATCTTCCTTGTCTCATTGACCATCTTCATCTCTTCCTTTGTATAGCCGTTGTCGAGGAACGTGTCGATGTGCGGGAGGCAGTTGAAGGCAATCTGATGAGGATATACATTCTTCTGGACCGGTCGGAAACTCAGGAGGTCCGTAGTCTGCTGCATAAGTTCGTCCATCGCCTTTTTCCCCGTACCCGACACGGACTGAAACGTCGTCACGACCACTCTTTTTATCCTGGCCGCATCATGAATGGGTTTCAGAACTACGACCATCTGGATGGTGGAGCAGTTGGGATTGGCTATGATCCCCTTGTGCCACTTGAGGTCATGAGGGTTTACCTCGGGCACTACGAGAGGGACTTCAGGGTCCATCCTCCACTGGCTTGAATTATCGATCACGACGCATCCCGACTTTGCGGCAACAGGGGCCCAGTCCTTTGACCGTTCTCCGCCGGCAGAAAAGAGTGCGATATCTATACCCTTGAAGGCATTCTCATTCAGGGTCTCGACAGGAATCTCCCCTCCCCGGAAAGGTAGTGCTTTCCCTTCGGACCTCTCCGAAGCAAATAGTCTCAGCTTCTCCACGGGGAAATTTCTCTGTTCCAATGTGGCTATCATCTCGTTGCCGACGGCGCCCGTGGCCCCGACCACGGCCACTACATATTTATCTTTCTTTACCATATGCGTTCCTTTCATTTATATGAGATTGCGTTTATTATATTGCCTCAAACCCTGAAAAAAGAAGGAGGATATGCTGAAAAAGATCCATAACCGGAGGCACCTACAGTCCTTGAGCAGGCAGTCCAGCCTCATAAAATCTACTCTTCAGTTATGTCTGCGGTCACGTGAATGATATATATTATGCCGATTTTATGGACTTTTTCAGTATATCCTCTTTCTTCCTATTTTATTTCACCAACCAGCTTTGCCACAAGATCACCGGCTTCAGATGTGCTGATGCCCATATGACCGGCGGCCAGACTTTTTATATGCTTTCCCGTAACCTCCATGACCGCTTTTTCAACGGCCTTCCCGGCAGTTTCCTCCCCTAGGTGTTCGAGCATCATCCCCCCCGCGCATATCGCGGCCAGGGGATTGATGACGTTCTGCCCCTTGTATTTGGGTGCTGAACCGCCTATAGGCTCGAACATCGACGCTCCCTCCGGGTTTATGTTACCCCCGGCGGCGATTCCCATACCGCCCTGTATCATTGCGCCCAGGTCTGTAATGATGTCGCCGAACATATTGTCGGTGACGATCACATCGAACCATTCGGGGTTCTTCACAAACCACATGGTGATGGCGTCCACATGCGCATAGTCCGCTTTAATATCGTGATATTCCTTCGCCACCTCATAAAAAGTCCTCTCCCACAGATCGAAAGCGAATGTGAGCACGTTCGTCTTTCCGCAGAGAGTGAGCTTTTTCATCTTATTCCTCTTACGGCAATAATCGAAGGCAAACCTTATACAGCGCTCCACACCTTTTCTCGTATTGATCGATTCCTGGACCGCCACCTCATCCGGCGTACCCTTCTTCAGGACACCGCCTGCCCCCGCGTAGAGTCCCTCGGTGTTTTCCCTGACAACAACGAAATCTATATGCTCCGGCTTTTTGTCCTTGAGCGGACAATCGACCCCGGGATAAAGTTTCACCGGTCTGAGGTTGATGTACTGGTCCAGCTCGAACCTCAGCCTGAGCAGTATGCCCTTTTCCAGAATGCCCGGTCTGACATCAGGATGCCCGATAGCTCCAAGGTAGATCGCATCATATTTTCTCAACTCGTCGAGGGCCCCTTCGGGCAGGGTCTCTCCCGTTCTCAAATATCTGTCTCCCCCGAAATCGAAATAATTATGCTCGAGCGAGAAGCCGAATTTCCGGGCTGCGGCGTTAAGCACCTTGACGCCTTCCACAACCACCTCGGGTCCGGTCCCGTCGCCTGGAATCACCGCTATATTATAGGTTTTGGACATCTATTCCTCCCGTCAGCAAAAAAGTCAATTATATTATCATAAACAGCATATTTCTTAGAAGTTTGAGAAAAGAAATTTGCCATGGGAACGGTATATGGCTACAATTTAATCACGTAAGACTTCTTGAAAAAAATCGAGAAAATTAACCACAGAGACACGAAGACACGGAGAAGGCACTTTTATATTACTGCTTATTTACCTTTAGCACCCTGCGTGCCACTGTGCCTCCGTGGTGGAATTCTTTTTGGTCCGGTTTGCCGGGTGAGGAGGATAAATGTCCCTGCAATTCGAAAATGCATCTGCCTGCTGGAAGGCGCTTTTGTCCGATGTGGCTGTCAACAAAGGACTGTTATGTGTTATTGAAAATTTCGCGCGGGAGAACAATGCGCCGGCAACGGTCGTCTTTGGTACTTCGGGATGGAGAGGTGAAATCGGCACAGATTTCACCTTCAATAATGTCCGGATCGTCGCCACCTCGATCATAGAGATGCTTAAAAGCGAGGACAGTTCGGTTATGAGCGCAATGGGGGTTCGGGATTTTGAGGAAATCATGCAGCGGGGTGTTATTGTAGGTCATGACAACAGGTTTCTAGGTTCTGAATTCGCCACAGAGATCATCGGCCGCCTTCAAAAAGAAGGCATCAGATCGTGGTATGCCGGAGAAGCTCCGACGCCTGAATTCTCCGCCGCAATCGAAATGCTCGACGCCGCCTGTTCGATCAATCTTACCCCCTCTCACAATCCGGCGAATTATGCCGGGTTCAAGTTCAACCCGTCCGACGGGGGGCCCGCGGGAGCCGAGATCACTTCCGCGATAGAGAAGGCCGCAAACGGAATGATGAAAGAATCTCCCGTTCTTCTTCCGGTAATGCCCGCAAGACTTGAAAGAGTCGACCTCACCTCTCTATACATCGATTACATAAAGCAGAGAAAGACATTGGACATCGGTAAGATCTGCAACTTTCTGGATGAGAAAGACTGCACCGTGTGCGTCGATCACGTCCACGGCGCCACGCGGGGCCGAGTCTCCCGGATACTGGGCGAGAGCGGAAAGATCGTATACCTGAGAACCGCGGACGATGTCCTTTTCGGCGGCGTCGCGCCTGAGCCGTCGGAAGAAAACATGGCCGGCGTCGAAAGAGTGCTGAATGAAAGCTCAGCCCGCTTTAAACTCGGAGCAATAATGGATCCGGACGGCGACCGCATCCGCTTTGCGGACGGAAAACGACAAATCCCCATGAACTATTTCGGAGCGATGGCCCTTCATTTCCTTCATACCCGCAAGGGCATTTCGGGCGTGGTCGCGAAATCGGTCGGCACGAGCAACCTTGTCAATGCAGTGGCGGAAAAACTCGGGATACCCGTTCGTGAGACGGAAGTCGGGTTCAAGAACTTCAGGCCCTACCTGCTGAAGGATTCAAAAGAGAGGGCGATAGTCGCTTTCGAAGAGTCGGACGGCATCTCGGGCTATAACCACACGCTGGAAAAAGACGCCCTTTTCGGACTCCTCCTCGCGCTTGAAATGGTAGCCGTAACGGGAAAAAATCTGAGCGAATATCTCAAAGATATCATGGACGAGTTCGGATATTTCTATCCCGACCGGTCGGGAATTACAGTGGACAAATCTCTTGTCGGAAAACCGCTCTCGGAGAAACTCGCGGTCATAAGGGAGTCTTACAAAAAGGGCTCTGTCCTGGATATCGGGGGAGAGAAGCGGACCGTAAAAGATGTCATTACCGTAGACGGGACGAAGCTCGTCTTCGACGACGGCTCATGGCTGATGATCCGTCCTTCGGGGACCGAACCGAAAGTCAGATTCTACATTGAGGCCCGGACGGAGGAAGGCAAAAAAGCCGTCTTCGAGACCGCGGAGCGGATGACAAAGGAAGCGCTCGGCGTTTAGTGTACCGAACATTAGGTCACGATGGGTGACGCGTCGATGTTATACGGGTTCGTCCGCACGGCAAGGGAAAACAGATAGGGATAATCTTCTTTGAGGTGTTCCATATAACTGATCCATCCCTTGAGCAATCTGCAGTAGACCCGATCTATATCTCCGGAAAGATGCTCATAATCCTTCGCCGGAAGGTCCGTCAGTCTTTCGCGGGCGGCCAGTTCTTCCGTAAAATGAAAGACGGCCCAGAGGAGGTCTGTAAAAGACTCATGCTCGAAAAGGTTGGGGTTCGCCAAAAGACTTACCATGAAATCTCTTTTCCCCGAGAGAAAATCCCTGAGACCTGAAAGATCGCCCTTTCTGCTGTCAACCTTCGGGTCCCATCTTTCGACAAATTGCATGGCCGCTGCAAAGTCCTTGTCCTTCCAGTTATTTGAGATCCTTAGCCGATCCATGAGTTCGTCCCGGTTCCCGCTGAATTGAGAGATCCGACCCAGGACCTCTTTCCCCAACTCACTGTAAAAGGCGCCTATCAGCATATCCAATTTTCTGAAGATCGCCTGTTTCTCACGCTCTTTGAGAAGCCGTTCAATGATGAGCGTCACGAGAAGCACTTCAAGCGGAAGAAAAGCGATATCACCGACCAGATAAATGAAGATATGATGCGAATCCCGGAAGATGAGGTAATGGATGAAATAGACAAGTGCCGATAATGAGACGAGCAGGAGACCTATAAGTACCTTCCAGTTTCTCAGCATCAACACATCCTCAGCTCAAGTATTCGCGAGATTATTCAACAACCCCGATAGTATACTTTTTTTGCGGCGGGTTTGTCTTTCTTCCGATAGACAACCTATAGTGTGTAGCCGCTTTCTTCGTGCTGGCTGATATCGAGGCCGAGCAGTTCATCGTCCCCGGATATTCTCAGGCCGACAGTCGCGTCGAGGACCTTGAGAAGAATCAGCGTTACCCCGAAGGAATATACAGCTACGGCGCCGACTGACACGCCCTGGATCAGGAGCTGGTGAGGATTACCGAAGAACAGGCCGTTCGCGCCGGCCGGATTGATGAATGTTTGCGCAAACAAGCCGGCGCACAGAGTGCCTATGATCCCCCCTATGCCGTGCACGCCAAAGGCATCGAGCGAATCGTCATAGCCGATCCTGACCTTCATGTTAAGTGCGACATAACAAAGCGATCCGGCTAAGGCGCCGATAGCGAGAGCCGGAAGAGGTCCGACAAAACCGGCGGCCGGAGTAATCGTGGCGAGACCCGCGATAGACCCGGTGGCAGCCCCGAACATGGTGGCCTTGCCGCGGTGGACCCACTCGATGATAACCCATGACATTGTCGCCGAGACAGCCGCCGTGTGTGTGGTCACAAATGCCATCGTACTGAGACCGCCCGACGATAAGGCGCTACCGGCATTAAATCCGAACCACCCGAACCAGAGAAGTCCGGCACCGAGTACGGTCATGGGAAGGTTATGGGGAGGCATCGCCTCACTCAGATATCCCTTCCTCTTGCCCAGGAAGATCGCAGCGGCGAGAGCGGATATGCCCGAGGTAATATGGACGACTATACCGCCGGCGAAATCGAGGGTCCCCATATTCCTGAGCCACCCTCCCTGCCCCCACACCCAATGGGCCACAGGGTCGTATACGATCGTCGACCAGATGAGCGTAAAAAGCAGAAATGCCGAAAACTTCATTCTCTCGGCAAACGCGCCGGAGATAAGGGCAGGTGTAATCACGGCGAACATCGCCTGGTAGATCATAAAGGCTGCATGCGGGATTGTCGAGGCATAATCGGGATTGGGATCCATGCCGACCCCCGCGAGGCCCAGCCAGTCGAGATTCCCGATAAGTCCGTTTACGTCGGGACCGAATGAGAGACTATATCCTATGACTATCCACTGAATACTGACAAGGGCTATGGCCACGAAGCTATGCATGATAGTGCCAAGGACGTTTTTCCTTCTCACCATCCCCCCGTAAAACATTGCCAGCCCCGGCGTCATCAGCATGACAAAAGCCGCTGATATGAGGACAAAGGCGGTGTCACCCTTGTCGATAGCGGCATCGGTCTGTGCGAGCAGTCTGCAAGGCAGAAAGAGCAGGATAAAAATTACAAGAGAGATCTTTTTTCTCATTCGCATTCCTCCGGTCCTGAACTGTGATAGAAATCGAAGCTTCTGACATGCCAAAAACGTGCCAGTGCGATATTTATTTATTTTCAAATGTGACTGCAAGAAAAACGGTGGGGAGTTCTTACAATAATGTCGGGTATATCCGGGGTGCCGGGTATTATTGGCCTTAAAAAACGGAAAGGATCAATGGTAGCTACAATATTGTAGGTATGACACTTTTGTAGGAATATACTGTAAGTTCAAGGATCTAAGTATTTTTTTACCTTTTAACCCATATTATTCACAAGCTGAGGTCAGAATAAGGCGACGCACAGTCCTTTCGCTCATTCTCGCTGCGCTCCGAGGCTTTTGCCTCTTTATTTCCACCTTGAGGGAGCTGTTTGTAGGTAACTTACTGATAAAAAAGGCTTTATTCCCAGGGATTCCATTCATACGC
>JBECKU010000035.1:0-9139 GCA_040235385.1 Candidatus Sulfobium sp.
GGCTCATGCTCGATAATTTCGATCATATCAAGGCCTACTGGATCATGCTGGGTGAAAAGATCTCACAGCTCGCCCTAAAATTCGGTGCGGACGACATCGATGGGACGATCCTGGAGGAAAAAATCACTCATTCTGCGGGAGGGTTGACCGGAGAGGGACTCACAGCCGGCCAACTCGCCCATCTGATCAGGAAGGCGGGCAAGACCCCTGTGGAAAGAGATTCCTTCTATAAGAAAGCGAAAACATGCTGAAAAGAAGAGGGGAAAAACAATAAAGAAACGCCTGGCAAGGAAGGAGGCATTATCTTTGCTGAAGCATGCCGATATCCTCGAAATCGGCAGAGAGGCCGACGCCGTGAGAAAGTCGCTTCACCCCGAAGGCATGGTCACTTTCATAGTTGACCGTAATATCAATTACACGAATGTCTGCATCAACAAATGCACATTCTGCGCTTTCTGGAGAAACGAGGACGACCCCGATGCCTACCTTCTCGATGAGAACACTCTTTTCGGGAAGATCGAGGAGACCGTAGATCTTGGGGGGACGCAGATCCTGCTTCAGGGCGGGCTCCACCCTGCACTGGATATCGATTATTACCGTTCTTTACTGCGATCCATAAAAAAGAGGTTCGATATCACCGTCCACGGTTTTTCTCCGCCCGAGATATGCTATATCGCCGATTCGACGGACCTTACGATAAGGGAAACTCTGACCATTCTCAGAGAAGCGGGCCACGATACCATTCCGGGCGGTGGGGCTGAAATTCTCTCCGACAGGGTCAGAGAGGTCCTGAGTCCGCGCAAGATCCGCTCCTCCCGGTGGCTGGAGGTCATGGAAAACGCCCACCGCCTCGGGATGAGGACGACAGCAACTATGATGTTCGGCAGCATTGAAAAGCCCGAGGACATCATTCTCCACCTCGATGCTCTCAGGGAACTTCAGGACAGGACAGGAGGGTTCACGGCATTCATCCCCTGGTCCTTCCAGTCCGGAAATACGGAACTTAGAAGGACCTCGGGCCTCAAACCTCTAACCTCTAACCTTAGAATTGCGGATTATCCGGTCACCGCGATTGAATATCTAAAGGTGCTTGCTATTTCGAGGATGTATCTTGACAACTTCGACAACATCCAGGCGTCCTGGGTAACTCAGGGGCTGAAACTCGCCCAGGTAGCCCTCAGGTTCGGCGCTAACGACTTCGGATCAACCATGATCGAAGAAAATGTCGTCGCATCAACCGGCGTCAGCTACAAGGTCTCCATGGAGGATATCGTCGGAGCTATAAAAGCGGCAGGGTTTCAGCCGGTGCAGAGGGATACACAATACAATCTGCTTAAAAATTACTGACACTGAAGAGAAAAATATGGTGCCGGTGGCGAGAATCGAACTCGCACGGGGTTGCCCCCACCGGATTTTGAGTCCGGCGCGTCTGCCTGTTCCACCACACCGGCACTGGCAAGCAGGTATATTATACAAAAGTTCACCCTGCGTTGTGATCTCATTTTTGAGTTCCACACCCTCTAATAGGAATCAGGGGGGATATAGTCTCCGAGCGGTTTCCTTTGCCGATAGTCTTATACAGTACGATTATTTATAAAACAAAGAGGCAAAAGCCTCGGAACTTGCCCGCCTCAGGCGGACGAGTGAGAATGAGCTCGAAGACTATATCACGAGAGTTATGGATTATCCGGATTACCGTCCCATGCTGAGCGCCTGCCCTATGGCCGGGATGAAATCCTTCTTCCTGGAAAGGACGTTCGGGAGCGTACAGGTATCTTTTTCGACCCTTACATTAAATGCCTTTTCGACGATCCATTTTTCTCCCTTGAGGAGGACCCGCTCCTGCTTTGAGCTCAAAGGGTTAGTCACGAGCAACGCGGTGAGATCATATCCGTTAGCATTCCTGAGACGCTCGAGCTCCTCCAGAAGCTCACCTTCTCTCAGATCGATGTCCTCGCAATCAAGTACCATCATCTGGCTGACACCGAGCTTTTTCCCGCCGATGACGAATTCCTTGAAGTCGGATGCTATAAGTTCCGCAGCATTTTTTCCCCTGATATTGATGCTTGCCTGGAGAAGTTCCCTGCCGTACTCCGGGATCGACACCCCTGCAAGCGCGGCCAGTCGTTCTGCTGTTTCGTGGTCGCGATTGGTAGTTGTGGAAAGCGTCAGGATCAGGGTGTCCGAGAGAATTCCCGATAGAAGAAGCCCCGCGATATCCCTCGAAATATTCACCTGATACAGGAACATCATGCCCGCCACAATCGTGCAGGTGCTTCCGACGGGATCATTATAGACATAGATCGGAGCCACCGTCGAGATATCTCCGACCCTGTGGTGGTCGATTATCTCCATGATCTCCGCTTCCTCGATATTGTCCACCGCCTGGGATATCTCGTTGTGATCGACAAGGACCGCACGTTTACGCACGGGCCTGAGCAGATCGGTCCTCGTGACAAATCCTGTCGGTCTGTTATCGCTGTCTACTACGATCGCCGAGCGATATTCCGATTCCACCAGCATGTTCCTCAGGTCGGCTATGGGAGTAAACAACCCCACTGTGGGACTGTTCACATTCAAAATGGCCTCCACGGGTTCGGACATCGTCATGAGCTGGACAGTTGCGAAGGCGTGGTGCGGCGACGACAGGACCAACGTCCCTTTTTTTTCAGCCGCCGAGATCACATCACTCCCGACCGGCATGCCGTCAGAGACGACAAGGACAGAACATCCGGCATCCACAAGCTCCAACTGGATGTCGTTCTGGTCGCCCACAACCACGATGTCCCCAGTCCGGACCCTGTTGAGCACAGTCCCTTTCTGCATCGATGCGATAAAGACTTTACCGGTCAGATATCGAAGTTTTCCGGTATTGCTGATAACCCGGCCTTCCAGGGTCCTGACCAGGATATTAAGATCTATAGGTGTCCTGGCCAGATCAACAGAACCGGCGCTGTCCATGTAGTGCTGCGCGACATCTTTCAGGCCAACGATACCGGCGAGACGTCCCGCATCGTCGAGAACGGGAACGGACCTGACCCCTTTTTCTTTCATAAGGAGCACCAGATGCTGCACGGAGTCTCTCTCATGAACGCATACAGGCCTCTTCAACCGGAGATCATCAACCGTTGCCGCCAGGCTCTCTATCTCGCCGGGGACGGGTACGCCGAAACGATCCAGGACGAACCGGGTCTCTTCGTTGATCTTTCCGGCCCGGGCCGGGGTAAAAAGAAACCTCTTGTCGGTCAGGTTCTTGAAATGCGCATAGCCTATAGCCGAGCAGACCGAATCGGTGTCGGGATTCTTGTGTCCGAGGACATAGACAATCTCATTGTTCCGGGCATCCATCGTTTATCCCTTTTTCATTCTTATGAAGTTTTCTATCGAGCGGTCGTATGTCCGTTCGAATTCGGCATTGAAGAAACAGGCCGGGAGTTCCCCGCTCTTCCTGTGATAATGAAGGCATTCGCAACATTTATGCTTCCGGGGACATGGATCGTAGGTACAATTGCAAAACGCCTTATTCCGTTCGGAGATGCATTCCATAAATTTCCTCCTTTCTCATTTGCCTATACAGAAATTGCTGAATATTTTATCCAGTATATCCTCCGTGGTAACGGCCCCGGTGATCTCGCCGATGCTCTCCATCGCATCCCTGAGCTCAATGGCAAGGATCTCAAGGGGTCGCCCGTCAACCAATATTTCCGAGGCCCTTGTTATTGCAGCCTTTGCACTGTCCAGGGCTATTTTGTGTCTTACGTTGCTCACGACTATACCTTCCCGTTCTTCTCTCCAGTTCCTCAGGTTTGACTGGAACAGCGCGGACTTTAATTCTTCCAGACCTTCTCCGGTTATGGCAGATATATGGACGCACTGTTTGACCAGGGCGTGGAGGCTGTCCGGTGAAAGCCGGCGCGGAAGGTCAGCTTTATTGACGGCAATAATGGCATTTTTGTTCTTGACCTTTTCCAGGAGAGATAAATCTTCGCCGGTCAGCGGTTCGCTCCCGTCCAGCATGACGATTACGAAATCGGCGTTCTCCATGGCGTGAAGGCTTCTCGTTACGCCCTCCCGTTCTACCTCATCGACTGCATCCCTGATGCCCGCGGTATCGATTATTCTGACCGGAAGGCCGTTGATGTTCAGATATTCTTCTATAACATCCCTGGTCGTCCCCGGCACAGGGGTGACAATTGCGCGATCTTTTCTGAGGAGAGCGTTAAGCAGTGAAGATTTCCCCACATTCGGTCTTCCCGCGATAGCGACGGCAAGGCCTTCCCTGAAGAATCGCGCTTCGTCAAAAGTTGCGGACAATTTCCCGATCTCGCCCGCGATCTCGCGCAATTGTTCATCCAGCAACCCCACGGTTTGTGTCTCTATTTCATCCTCCGGAAAATCTATCTGCGCTTCTACCGAAGCGCAGATTTCAATAAGCCCGTTCCTGAGTTGATCGAGTTTTTCCGATAGTCCTCCTCTCAGTTGCTCTGCGGCGATCTTCATGCTTTCTTCCGTAGTCGCCCGGATGAGGTCCAGAACGGCCTCTGCCTGGGCCAGACTTATCCTGCCGTTAAGGAACGCCCTCTTCGTAAATTCCCCCGGGTCCGCCAGTCGAACCCCCTCTTGGAGTACCATCCCGAGGACTTCCCTTACCGTGACCATACCTCCGTGGCAACTCACCTCGACAACATCCTCTTTAGTATAGGAAGACGGCGCACGCATCATTGTGACGAGTACCTCATCCACAATGCTCCCGTCATCCGGACGGATTATATGTCCGTACATTACGGAAAAAGAATCCGTGCTTGAGAGCGGCTTATTTCTCCTGGGGCGGAATATCCTCGCTGCAACGTCGAGCGAGGCGGGACCGCTTATCCGGACTATCCCTATCCCTCCCTGTCCGACAGGGGTGGAAATGGCTGCGATGGTATCATCAGCATATTTCATAATCTATTTTAACCTTCCAGTTGCAAAAAATCTGAAAAAGAGAAAATTCGTGCAAAATGAGCAGATGACGTCTCACGCAAAGTCGCAAAGAATGCAAAGAAAGTGCGAACAAGACTTTCAAAAACAATTCCTGAGTTATTAAGCGTTTTGTTTCTCTCCGCGAGCTTTGCGTCTTTGCGCGAGGAAAGTGTTTTAAAGAGGAGTTGCTTCGGGAAATTTTTACGCCCTCTGCCGGGCGAGCTTTCTGTTGACGAAAAACTGCTGGACGATACTCAGGAGGTTATTCACAAGCCAGTAGAGCACGAGTCCAGAGGCAAAGTTCAGAAACATGAAAGTAAATACTATGGGCATCAACATCATGAGCTTTGCCTGTTTCGGGTCAGCGCTGGTAGGGGTCATCTTCTGCTGGACCAGCATGGTGACACCCATCACCACCGGGAGAATGTAATAGGGATCTTTAGCGGAAAGGTCAGTTATCCAGAGCATAAACGGCGCTCCCCGCAATTCTATGGAGATCAGGAGCACCTTATAGAGAGCAAAAAATACCGGGATCTGCAGGATCATGGGCAGACACCCGCCCATCGGACTTACCTTGTGCTTTTTGTAGAGATCCATCATCTCTTTCTGCATCTTCTGGGGATCCTTCTTGTACTTCTCTTTGATCTCGTTCATCTTCGGCTGTAATTCCTGGAGCCTCTTCATGGACTTCTGCCCCTTGTTCACCAGCGGAATGAACGGTATTCTCACCACCAGAGTGAGCAGTATGATCGCCCATCCATAATTTCCGATAAAGCTGTAGAAGAATTTCAGTATCCAAAATAACGGTCTGGCGATGATCGAAAAGAAGCCGAAATTTATGATATGCTCGAGTCCGAGATTCAGTTTCACGAGCCTGTCGTGTTCCTTGGGTCCTGCATACAGATGAAATGTATTAACGCCAGGGGCCGCTTTAAAAGCTATCACGGGGGAATTATCGTAAATCCAGGCCCTCGCCTCTTCGACCTTTGTCACCGGCACAAGCGCAGAAAAAAAGTACTTGTCTTCCTGCCCGATCCATTTCAGATTATCACTGAATGTTTTGGGCTCTTTCAGTTTCTTTTCTTTGAGCTCTTCAAGGTCCGTACCGTGCAAAAGGACAGGTCCGACATGAGTATATCCGCTTTCTTTGTTAAATATCCCGAAATCGGACCCCAGGGTTATCCAGTATTCCGGAAGGCCGGAAACTTCGTCGGTAAGGTCCACCTTATAGGTATCGGAATAAAAAGTATACGTGCGCCTGATAGAGACCCCGTTTCCGGAGTACTGAAAGACCACGGAACGCGACTCATCCTTATCATGCAAAGAAATATCCTGTCCGCTGACACTGAAATTGACATGAGAAAATTTAAATTCGGGACTTCCCCCGATCCCCAGGGCGGGCAAGACCGTGGGGGGGTTCAGAAGTATGACGTCTTTTCCGATTTTGTCCTTGTAAGCCTTTATTTCCCAGTACTTGATAGTCCCTCCACGTGAAGAAAGGACCGCGGAATACAATTGATTTTCCACCCTTATCTCTTTTTCGCCGGCTGTGGGAACAAACTCTTCCTCGGGGACGACCGCCGGAGGAGCCTGTGCCTTTAGCGGTTCCTGCCTCTTTTCAACTTTCTCGGATGGAGGTGGGGCCGGCTGTGTAAAAAAATATTGATACCCGATTATAATGGCAAGGGACAGGACGACGGCGAGAAGTGTCTTGTTATCCATTCCTATTTAACTGGGTCAAACCCGCCGGGATGAAAAGGATGACATCGCAATATCCTTCTGAAGGAAAGGTAGACACCCCTGGCTGAGCCGTATTTAGTGATCGCGTCTATTGCATACTCGGAGCAGGAAGGAACGAAACGGCACCCTCCCGGCAGGAGGGGAGAGAGAAAAAATTTATAAAACCTTATCAAGCTTATTATCAATATCTTCATTTACTATCCGGGAGAAAACTTCAGATGCATCTTTGTACACTTCGGCAAACCCGGCTTCGGTTATCGCCTTTCTCGCAACGACCACAAAGTCGTACCGCAAGCGATGCTGAATTAGCTGTTTTCTTACCGCTTCCCGCAAGAGCCTTTTTGCCCTGTTCCTTGCTACGGCGGTACCGATTTTTTTACCGACGGCTAGACCCAGCCTGCTGAAATCGAGTCCATTGGGGAGCGCATATATAACAAGATGTTTCGAAGAAAATTTACGCCCGAGATCAAAAGTTTTTTTGAAGTCCCCTTTTTTATTCAGAGGATAAAAAAGCTTTTTCCCGGCTATACGGCCAGCCTCTTCCGTCCTTTTTTTCTTCTCCTCTTGATAATGGCCCGCCCGCCCGCAGAACTCATTCTTTCGAGAAAACCGTGGGTCCTCTTTTTCTTAATCTTATGTGGATGAAATGTAGTATATGTTCCCATAGCCTTAACCTGAGCAGTAATTATAATAAGGGCAAAAGTGGAAAGTCAAGCAAAACAAAGGAGGGACGGCGTGTATCAACTATATGGATCAAGGACGCCCGGGGGTTGAGCGCTGCAAAGAGATAAAGCAATATAATATATGATCCAAAAATAAAAAATTGACGGAGACATTTCGGTTGCTTGATTTAAGGCAACAATGTGTGGTACAAAATATGATAACTTTTTCAGGAGGATATGAACTTGGCTGCAAAAGCACCTGTTAAGAAAAACCTGTCGGCACTTAAAAGAGCGAGACAGGCCGAAAAAAGAAACATGAGAAACAAGATCGAGCGGACAAAGATCAAAAGCGCCGTCAAGGCGGTCGAAACTTCTGTGAAAGAAAACGATGTAGAGGCCTCTAAAGCTGCTCTGGCAAAAGCGATCAAAACTGTGAGCAGTGCTCATTCCAAGGGAATTATCCACCGGAATAATGCTTCGAGGAAGATCTCCCGACTGACATTGAAGGTCAATTCCGTTTCGAAAGCCGGAGCAGCTTAACGAGCAGAAGCTCCACCGGAAATATCCCGCCGGAACTTTTTATTTCTTCATCTGCCGCGTTCAGGACCTTGAAAACGTTGTATGCATACTTATTTCCTGCCGGCGTTTTGGCTCCGCCCACGGATCTGCTGTATTGCCAGTTCAATGCCCCGAGCAGACTGTACGGCTCCTCCGTTTCTTTTAATATGCCGTAGATCTTGAAGACCTTTTCCGTATCGCCGGACTTTATCGCATCGATGAGCGTAAACACACTGTATGTCCTCTTCCCCTCAATGATCTCAACCAGGTCTTCTTTATCTATTCCCGACTTTCCCAGGAGTGCGCACTTCTCAATCTCGGAAGAAAGGAGCCCGGGCTCGGGACCAATCATCGCGATAAGATAGTTCACCGCCTGGTCGGACAGTTCGATATTCCTTGCGCGCGCCTTCGCCTTGAGCCAGGCAGGGATTTCGCGCTCGGGGATATCGATAGGAATCTGCTTCACACCCCTGAGGCTTTCGCGGATATCTTTTTTGACCGTGCCGAGGTAGAGGAGTACCATGACCGCGCTCTCTGCGGGAGATGCAAGATAGCGCTCGAGCTTCTTCAATTCCTTTTTTGGCAGTTTCTGGAAATTTTCGATGATCACAATTTTCGTGCCCGAGAAAAAAGGCACAGTATTCAATACGTCGATTATCCCCTCGAAAGAAAGGTCGCCGCCGTTAGGATTCAACAGATCAAACCGGTGAAAATTGAAGTCCGACTCCTCTTCGGGAACAAGGCGCTTAATGAAGAAAATCGCTTCGCCGAACAAAAAAGGATCGGATGCCGCAAGAAGATAGTTCTTAGAGGGCAGCCCCTTTTTTATCTCATCAATAAATGCTCTGTAGCTCATTTATACACGAAGAACCAGACTACCTGCATGGCGACATCTCTCATGACCTGTTCCTCGGCGAACTCCTTGGCCGCCAGTACCCTTTCCAGCTTCCCGCTGCCGTCAAAGGTCACGAAGAAAGGCCCGGTCACCTTTTTTGTCTCTGACGGCCGCCCTTCTCTGGAAAGAGTAAATTCCGCATTTACTGCTACGCTGTATTCCACTATAGTCCCGCTTTTTTCGGAGATGCCGGTAATGGCAAAGTTAGTGATCTCCCCTGTAAGCAGGTTCTCCGAAGCACTGACTATACTCACCCCCTGCTTTACGAATTCTTCCGTAAGTGCTCTATGGAGCCTGTCCTGAAGTTTAGGCTCGACAGTCT
>JBECKU010000125.1:0-3262 GCA_040235385.1 Candidatus Sulfobium sp.
GAGGAGGACCGAGGAGAGCGACCCGCCCGGGGCGGGAACTTTGAACATTGGACCGCTTCTTCCGTCTTCACAATAGTTCATAAGTTTTTCATTTATTCTTCAAATTACTTTGGCAAAATGAACTCAATGATAAAGAACAAGGAGGTCGTTATGAAGAAAAAAATTATCATCGCAGTAGTTTTCGCGGCAGCACTGATCGGGTTTCTCGCCAAACCTGGAACAAGCGAGGCGGATGTGCATCTCAATATAGGGTTTTACGCTCCCTTCCCCGGGGTCGTAGTAGCACCTCCCCCTCCGCCTGCATTCGTATTCCCTGCGCCTCCCCGGGTCGTTGCAGTTCCACGGACCAACGTCTATTATGTTCCCGGGATAGAAGGGGAGATATTCTTTTACGGCGGCGACTGGTATCGCCCCCATGGGACAAGATGGTACAGGGCTCGGCACTATAACGGACCGTGGGATTATGTAGGTCCCAGGCGAGTGCCGTATGCCCTCAGAACATTACCCGAAAAACATTACTACAAATCACGCCGGTATGATGATCGCCGGCATGACTATTGGAGGTACGACGGAGACAACAGGGGGCATTGGAATAGGGAACGGCGACATCGCTGGTAATATTAACGAATACAGGGGGCGCACCGGATGCGCCCCTTTTCTCTGATTTGTCCGGTCATTACCGATTTGCCGCCCTCAGCACCGGATAATATTGTGTAAATAGGCAGTCTTCCGCTGCATTGGCTTTATGGCAGTCGTTACATCTTACGGCCGATGCCGGCTAACCTTCTTTTTGTCCTTCCCGAAACTGAAATAAGTCCAATATCCTGGTCCTTTCGGCAACGGTTCCGTGTCTTTCCTGCGCTTGTTTTGCTTGACATGATTTGGAAACATGATAGTATTTGCGTATGTTAATGAAAGCGTAATCTGATGGGAAAATACGTGGAAAACGAAACTGAAACTCAATATTCGGGTAACGATAAAACGGGCCGGCGCACTTTTCTGAAATGGCTCATCGGCGCAGTAGCCGCTTTAAACGGCCTTGTTATTGGACTGCCTTTTGTAAAGACGGTCATCGGCGGAAAGAAGAAAAAGGAAGAGACGAAATGGGCGAAGGTCGTGGAAATAAATTCTGTCCCCAAGGGCAAACCGACAGATGTCCGGTTCGAATATCCCGAGTCCGACGCTTACATTCATCGGGAGGTGATCCATTCGGTCTGGGTCATCAAACATTCTGACTCCGACCTGACTGTTTTTTCACCGATCTGCCCGCACCTGGGCTGCCATTATACCTGGAACAAAAACACGCATCATTTCGAATGCCCTTGCCATGCAAGCGTATTCTCGATCAACGGCAAGGTACTCGGCGGACCGGCTCCCCGCCCCCTCGACACTTTGCCGAAAAAGATAGAGAATGGAACACTCTATGTCGACTGGGTGCGCTATCAGACCGGGACTCCTGAAAAGATCCCGGTATAAGGAGACGGCATGCTAACGCAAATGTGGAGATGGCTTGAAGAGAGGTGGCCGTTCAGTCCTGTAGTCAACCTGGCGCTCGACGAAAAGATCACGGGAGGCGCCAGCTACTTTTACACACTTGGAAGCAGTGTGCTTATTCTCTTCATCCTTCAAGCTATAACAGGCGTGATGCAGATTTTTTTTTACGTCCCGAGTATCGATCACGCTTATAATAGTCTCAGCTATCTCCGGACACAGGTACCCTTCGGATGGCTCATACACGGCCTTCATTACTGGGGCGGAAATTTGATCATAGTAGTCCTGGTGCTCCACATGCTGCGGGTCTTTCTCTGGGGAGCGTATAAGAACCCGAGGGAACTCACCTGGCTTGCCGGCGTCTTCCTCGCTATTACCTTGATGGCCTTCAGTTTTACCGGCGCCCCCCTTCACTGGGACCAAAGGGGTTATTGGGCCGGTGAGGTCGGGACAAGTATTGCCGGGACGGTACCCATCGTCGGAAATCTCACAAAACATATCCTTCGCGGCGGCGAAAATATGGGGCAACTCACAATATCCCGTTTTTTTGCGGTCCACACCATGGTCCTTCCGGCCGCCCTTCTCGGGCTGTTCGGTTTTCATTTCATCGCCTTCCGCCGCATCGGAAATGTAGGTCCCTGGGACAAAATGAAAAGGAGATATTCGGGGCCTTTCTGGCCGGACCAGGCGATAAAGGACGTCGTGGTAGGGTCATCGATCTTCTATCTTCTTATTGCACTGACAGTTTTTTCCCCTCCCTCGTATTCCGGTCCCGCTGATCCACTGGATACATCATATATCCCGAAACCGGAATGGAACTTCCTGTTTCTCTACCAGGGTCTCAAGTATTTTCAGGGGCCCCTGGAACCAGTCGGAACTGTAGGCGTCCCTTCCGTCATAATCATGCTCCTCCTTATTCTGCCTTTCGTCGACCGCAACCCCGAGAGGAACCCTCTTCGCAGGCCGGTTGCCATGGCATTCGGCCTGGTCTTTATCGGCGCGTTGGGCGCTCTTACATTGATCGGTCATTACAGCAAGGGGTTCGCTGTTTCAGCGTCCTCCGGACCATCTGCAAAGGAGCAGCAGACATCGTCCGCCAAGCCGGCCCAAGGCAAAGAAGGGTCACAAAAAGTTCCGGACGCTTTCCAGTCGGCCGGCTGCACGGGATGTCACAAGATCGGGGGAAGCGGGGGGAACGTCGGACCTGAGCTTAACGCGGAGGCATTGCAGGGAAAGAGCCGCCAGTGGCTCACCGAGCAGATACGGAACCCGAAATCCCATAATCCTAACACGGTGATGCCTTCTTTCTCTTCCCTGCCGGATGCCCAGGTGAATGAAATGGTGGAATTCCTTATGAGTCTGTCAAAGGAAGAAACTGGCGGGTCCGGAACAAAACAAGGCCAGGTGGAGAAACCCACGAATGCCGAAGAGGCGACCGGAAAAGAGGAGATGCCGTCGACACCAAAAAAGAAGGAGAAGGAATCCGTTTCTTCAAGGGAGGGAGAAGACGTAAAACAGGGTGAGAAATTATTCGAGTCTCAGGGCTGTATTGGCTGTCACAAGACAAACGGTAAAGGGGGAACGACAGGCCCCAACCTCTCGGAGGAGAGACACGGGCAGCATGACAGGAGCTGGCTTAAGCAACAGATACGGAATCCGAAATCTCATAATCCTAATACTGTCATGCCGTCTTTTTCTTCTCTTTCGGATGATCAGGTCAATGCATTGATCGATTATATCCTGAGTCTTGGATCACAGAAAACAGCAGGAT
>JBECKU010000160.1:0-4896 GCA_040235385.1 Candidatus Sulfobium sp.
ACATGATATTGCCGAAGTCCTCCGGCTTAAGGTTCCTCAGCCATTCGTCGAGTTCATCGGCCGTCCTCGTGGCCATTATGCTGTCCTCCACGAATATCGGTGCGCCCACTCTGAGAGAGACGGCTACTGCGTCACTCGGCCGGGAGTCGATCAACGTCTCCTTTTTCCCGTCGTTGAGGTGGATAAAGGCATAATAGGTACTGTCGATGATCTCGGTCACCACAACCCGCACGATCTTTACCTTGAGCCCGTCAGTGATATTCTTGACAAGATCGTGCGTCAACGGTCTCGGCGTGGCCACCTTGCCCAGCGCAAGGGCTATCGAATCCGCTTCAGGTTTTCCGATCCAGATAGGAAGAGTGCCGGCCCCGTCAAGTTCTTTAAGAAGAAGAATGTACATGTTGCTCCTCGGATCAAAGAGCAGACCTTCGACTTTCATCTCAACTAACATTTATCGGTACCCCAGTTCATCCAAGATTCTCTTGTCGTCACGCCATCCCTTCCGGACCTTTACCCATAACTGAAGAAAAACTTTCGTGCCGAGAAGCTGCTCCATTTCCTTCCGGGCCAGCGTTCCGATTGTCTTCAGCCTGTTTCCCTTTTCTCCTATTATTATACCCTTTTGACCTTTCCTTTCAACATAAATATTTGCATCTATGAATACGACACCGTCCTCTCTTTCATTCCACTCAACTACTTCAACAGCAACGGAATAAGGTATTTCATCGGTCGTCCTGCTCATGACCTTCTCCCGGATAATCTCGGCGACCATGAACCGTTCGAACTGGTCCGTCACCAGTTCATCCGGATAATATTTGGGACCCTCGGGCAGATGGCGGACGATACTGGAAACAAAAATGTCGACCCCCTCTTCCTTTATTGCCGAAACCGGTATGATCTCGCTGAAAGCGAACTGATTGCGGTAATCGTCTATAAGCGGCAGAAGATCGGGATAACGCACTTTGTCTGTTTTGTTGATGAGAAGAATAACCGGTCTGTCGATATTCCGGAAGGATTCGATAATTTCTCTGTCCGCCGGTACACGCACGTCGGCCTCGGTTACAAGGACCGCCACATCGATTTCTTTCAGTACTTCCTTGACGGTCCGGACCATGGTCCGGCCGAGAAGGTTTCTCGGTCTGTGGATACCCGGGGTATCTATAAAGATGATCTGAGCCCTGTCGAGTGTCTTGATTCCGACGATTCTGTTCCGCGTCGTCTGGGCTTTTTCCGTTACGATAGCGATCTTTTGTCCAAGGAGAACATTGAGCAGCGTGGATTTCCCCACATTCGGTCTCCCCATAAGAGAGACATACCCCGAGCGAAACACATCCCCCATTTAATTCCCGAGTTTTTCCAGGGCTTCCCTGATCCGCCCGACTCCCCTTCTTATCTCATCGAGCGAGGTCGCATATGAAAGTCTGATATAATCGTCATCCCCGAATGCAGAACCATGAACTACAGCGACTTTCGCTTCTTCAAGCAGATAAAGGGCAAGGTCTGAAGAAGAAGCTATTTCTTCGTTGCCTTTTTTTCTCCCGAAGATTCCCGAGACATTGGGAAACGCATAAAAAGCGCCCTTAGGCATACCGCATTTTATTCCCTCGATCCTGTTCAGCTCATCGACAAGATACCGTCTCCGGGAATCGAATTCCGATCTCATCGACCCGACAAAATCCTGCGGCCCCGTCAAAGCCTCGACCGCGGCCTTCTGCGCGATAGAATTAGGGTTGGACGTGGACTGGCTCTGAATATTCGTCATCGCCTTTATGATCCCGGCCGGGCCTGCGGCATAGCCGATTCTCCAGCCTGTCATCGAATGGGATTTGGACAGGCCGTTCACGACTATCGTTCTTTCTTTCACCTCCTGCCCCAGTGAGGCGATGCTCACATGAGTTGCTTCATCATACACGAGTTTTTCATATATTTCGTCGGAAACGATATAAAAGCCGTGCTTCACCGCTAACTCGGCTACGGACTCCAAGGTCCTTCTGTCGTAAAGCATACCGGTAGGGTTTGACGGGGAATTAAGGATCAACGCCTTCGTCCGCGAACTTACTGATTTCTCAAGAGCATCCGGTCTGATCATAAACGAATCGGACTCATGGGTCTTCACGAATACGGGCTCGGCATCATTCAGCATCACCTGGTCCGGGTAGGACACCCAGTAGGGAGAAGGAATGATGACCTCGTCCCCCGGTCCGTAAAGTGCCTGCGCTATGTTATAAAGACTATGTTTTGCACCGCACGAGACGACTATCTCTTCCCTCCCGTATTTCAGTCCGTTGTCGGTATCCAGTTTTTCAATAATTGCATCCTTCAACGGATCTATTCCCCCGACCGCGGTATATTTTGTAAAACCTTCCCTCATCGCCTTAATCGCCGCTTCCTTTATGTTTTCGGGGGTATCGAAATCAGGTTCTCCCACACCAAAACTTATCACGTCGCTCCCGGAGGCCTTCATGGCTTTCGCCTTTGAATCGATAGCGAGCGTAGGGGATGGTTTTATCTTTTTTGCCCTGTCGGAAAGCATAGTTATCCCTCTTTTCAAATAAGAATTCTGATATATTACCACAATCGATTTGAATAATAAAAAGAAGCCGCAAAGCTAAAGACAGGCTGCTCAAGCCCCCGCGGCATAAGCCCGGGGGCTTGAATCCTTTAATTTATCTTTTTGAATACCCTCTTGTCCGACTGGCAGACAGGGCATTTATCGGGGGGCTCATGCTCCGCGGTATAGCCGCAAACATTGCATACATAATAATCGACTTCCGGGTTCTTGCCGATGTTCTCAAGGGCTTTTCTATAAAGGTCGGCATGGACCTTTTCCACTTCGTTGGCATAATTAAAACTCTTCAAAGCCTTTTTGTTGTCTTCTGCTTCAGCGTCCTTGATCATCTTGGGATACATCTGCTGGAACTCATAAGACTCTCCGTTGATCGCCGTCTCGAGATTTTCCTTCGTGCTCCTTATTCCTCCGAGTTCACGCAGATGGTTATGGGCATGCACGGTCTCAGCTTCTGCGGCGGCCCGAAACAGCCTTGCGATCTGCGGATACCCTTCCCTCTCGGCCTTCTCGGCGAAGGCGAGATACTTCCTGTTCGCCTGGGATTCCCCTGCGAACGCATCCTGGAGATTCTTCTCACTTTTTGACATCAGGTACATTCCTCCTTGCCTAAATAGTCATTTGTATTCCTCGTATACCTTTCCCACCATCTTCGCCGACGGTTTCAGCGTTTTGTCGCCGGTTGCCTGCCATCCTACGGGACACGCCTCATCGCCGTGTTCACCCAGATACATATTCGCCCTGATCTTCCTTAAGAGTTCTTCTATATTCCGTCCCAGGTTGAAGAAATTCACTTCACCGTTCATCAATTTGCCCTCGGGGTTTATGATGAAAGTCCCCCTTAGCGCGAGACCGGTTTTCTCGTCGTACACTCCAAACATCCGGGACACACTGCCTGTCGGATCGGAACCCATGGTATAACGGAACTTTTCGAGCATCTTTTCTGCCTGTTGCCAGGCCAGATGAACAAATTTTGTGTCGGCACTTATCGTAATCACCTCGGCCCCGGTTTCACTGAACTTGTCGTGCTGCTCTGCCAGAGCAGCAAATTCAGTTGCTCAGACAAAAGTAAAGTCCGCCGGATAAAAGAAGAGGACAGTCCATTTATTCTTTTCTTTCAGCGATTGGAGATCGATCTCGCCAAAATCACCTTTCGCGGGTTCAAATGTCTCTATCCTGAAATCCGGTACCATATCGCCGACCCTGAGACCGCAACAAAGCTCGTTCATTGTTTATTCCTCCTTTTTTAAAATCTTACTCTCTATTCCGGCGCGTGTAAACCCCGACGGGAGATCGGTTCGTCCTCGCATCAAAAGGTTCACACGGGGCAATAAACCCCATGATCAATCAATAAAAAATGTATCTTAAATCTGTTTAAGACAGCAGATTTTATAACAGGGCAAAGAATCTCAGTGGACTATAAGTTCCTTTCTGTAAAACCTGTAACCGCAGATAATACATTTCGTCTCCATCTTGCCGTTCCACAATTCAGTAGAAAAACCACAAGAGGGACAGTCTATAAAGTCAGGCACGGGTTTGCACTTCACTCCCTGTTGACCTGATCCTTTATCTTTTATCGAGTCGCTCTTCATATTTGCACCTCCGGTTTTAATCAGTTTTTGACCTTCGTCCCGTCTTTTTCCGGCAAAGGGGGCATATCCCGTAGAACTCAATGTGACTGCCGGTTACCTCATAACCTCCGCGCACTCTTTCCGGCAAGTCGATTCGGTAATCTACTCTGATGTCCAGAATCCTCCTGCATATTGTACAAATCAGGTGATGATGGGTATCTGTATCAGGATCGAACCTCTTCTTGTTGGGGTCTATGGTAAGCTCGGCAATTTCGCCTTTCTTCCGGAGAGTCTCTAGGGTGTTATAAACGGTCGCGAATGACATGGTCGGAAATTTCTTTGACACGTGAATATAAACATCCTCGGCCGATGGATGATTAACATTACCATCCAGAAACTCCAGGATAGCGAGCCGCTGGGGCGTTAGTTTAAATCCCCTGGCCTTCTTTATCTCCATCCTTCCTCTCCTCTCATTTTCCCATTTATGTTTATTCTAACATAATAACTATTCTTGTCATGAAACTATTATAAACATACTCATTATCCGTGACCTTGACAACGCAACCGAAAAGGGATAGAAATTGATTAGATGAAGTTAAATTCGCGGTTCTGGAACGATTCACATAAGCGAGAAGGGGGCATGAGATGGACGCAGTAATGCTCAGCAGAATCCAATTTGCCGTTACAACGATGTTCCATTTCATATTTGTACCGATCAGTCTCGGTCTGTCTGTCCTGGTTGCATATATGGAAACAAAA
>JBECKU010000186.1:0-8745 GCA_040235385.1 Candidatus Sulfobium sp.
ATTATCCAGTGCCCGCAGTGCCGTCGCATTCTTTACTATTCTGAAGAGTAAGTCCGGGCCGACCCTGTTAGTTTGTCGCGCTCCTTTCACCCATATTTTTCGCAAATTCAAGACCAGATATTATTCACAAACTGAGGTCAAAGTAAGGCGCCGGACAATACTTTCCCTCATTCTCGCTGCGTTCCGAGGTTTTTGCCTTTTTATTTCAAAGATATATATTGTAGGAATACCTGCCTGCCGGCAGGCAGGTCGGCAAAAAATCCGCTCAAGCACTCTACACCGCCTCACTCTGGGAGAATCTTTCTCGAATTTATGTGATAAGGATAAACTTCTTTATGCAGATTTTATTTTGTCGACAATTATTTTCATAAAACAGTGACTTCATAGTCCCTTAAGTTGTTTTTATGGAAATTTATAAGAATATCATTATATAATAATAAAAATTTATTATAGGTCGGAGCAGAACAGGTGGTCGCTCAATATTGCCCGAAAGGGCTTTGTTGAGAGGAAAGTCCGAGCTCCAAAGGGCAAGACGCTCCACAATCCGGAGTCCCGGTAACGGGAAGGAAAGTGCCACAGAAAGGGAAACCACCCCGCTATGCGGGGAAAGGGTGAAAAGGTGTCCCGAGTTTATCGGGATCCGCTCCAATGAGCGGAGGGTAAGAGCCCACCAGTGTGCCAGGTGACTGGAACAGCTTGGTAAACCCCGTCTGGAGCAAGGCCAAATAGGTTCCGCTTTGAGGGGGGCCCCTCCGAGATCCGCAATGGGCGGCGGAACGGGTTAGGCCGCATGATCCCGGTTGCAAAACCGGGACACAGATGAATGATCACATCCCGGTCGACCGGGTAACAGAACTCGGCTTATGGGCTGCTCCGGCCTTTTTAAATCCTTCAGGGAGATGAAATGTGTGAAAGGAGTACATGGAAGATCATAAGTTAAAAGTTTTCTGTACGGTCGCGGAAACGAAGAGTTTTTCCAAGACCTCCGAAATCATACATCTCACTCAGCCGGCTGTGAGCCTCCAGATACAGGCTCTTGAGGAAATATACGAGACGAAACTCTTTGACCGCTCCAGCAGCACCGTGACATTGACCCCTGCGGGAGAAATTCTTTATAAATATGCAAAAGAAATACTGTCCCTGTATGCGTCAGCCGAGAAGGTGATCGGGGAGATTACCGGTCTGGTAAAGGGGAGCATCAGCATCGGAGCGAGTTCTACGATCGGCAACTATCTCCTTCCCGGTGTTATTACTGATTTTAAGAAAACGCATCTGAAAATAAAGATCCATCTGCTTGTGGGAAATACGAAGCGTGTTATCGAGCTTCTCAATTCCGGGAATATTGATCTCGGATTGGTCGAGGGGGATGTGACGCGGCAGAAAATGGTCGTCGAAAAGCTGATACCGGATGAACTTCTTCTCGTGGTCCCTTCACATCATCCCTGGGCAAAGAAAAAGGATGTATCGATAAGCGAGCTGACCAAGGAGCCTTTCATCTTGAGGGAGGGTGGTTCGGGAACAAGGCAGATGATAGAAAAATTTCTCTTAAAACACGGCATATCTCCGCAAAGCATGAAAATATCGATGGTTCTGGGCAGTACCGAGGCTATCAAGGGTGCGGTCGAAAACGGATTGGGCGTTTCAATAATCTCCCGGTGGGCGGCCAGAAAAGAGAGCAACTACGGAACTCTCCATCTTCTGAGAATAAAAGAAGAAAAGATACTGAGGGAGTTTTCACTCATCATCAATAAAAATTCGGTATCGTCACATTCCGTGGACGAGTTCCTGACGTATCTTAAATCCTATCCTTTCGACAAACTTCTGGGGTGAAGGTTCTTTTTGAAAGTGCAAATATGACGGCTGCCTGACGTTTGAAAAAAGCGAGGTTGGCGTGAACATTTTTCTTAATGACAGGCTTGTGCCCGAAGACGAAGCAACTGTCTCGGTGTATGATCACGGCTTCCTGTATGGTGACGGTATTTACGAGACTATGAGGTCGTACCGGGGGGTCGTGTTCATGATTGAGAGGCATCTGGACCGGCTCTGCCGTTCGGCACTTTTTATCGGGCTCAACATTCCTGAAAAAAGTGAGATCAAAAGAGCGGTGTCCCTTACCCTGAAGCAAAACAATCTCTCTGAATCATATGTCAGGATTACAGTCTCGAGAGGCAAAGGCGCTATTGGAATCGACCCTGACTTATGTAAAGCTGTGACGTTCGTCGTCATCACGGAACCGTTTAGAAAATATCCAGACGAGCTGTATGCTGAAGGGGCGAGGCTGATACTGGCAAAGACGAGAAGAAATAGTACAACGGCGGTCGACCCCAGGATCAAGTCCCTTAATTTCCTGAATAATATTTTGGCAAAGATAGAAGCGAAGGAAAGTGATGCTCACGAGGCCATAATGTTAAATTCCGAAGGATTTATCGCAGAAGGAACCGTGAGCAATATATTTTTTGTGAAGAACGGTATCCTTTTTACTCCTTCAGTGAAGGTGGGAATTCTCGACGGAATTACCAGGGAGATTGTTATCTCCAGTGCACGGGATCACGGTATGCGGGTGGAAGAAGGTGAGTATCGTCCCGATGACCTGTTAAAGGCGTCAGAGGTTTTTTTTACCAATACCTCAGCGGAAATCATGCCGGTGTCAAAAGTGGAAAATGTGAACTTCGGTATCGGGGAAATTACTTCTCTCCTTCATACCTTGTATCAAGACGAAGTGCAAAAGTATATCGATGAGCATTCCGGTTATCAGCCCTGAAGTAACAGGTCATTTACCACAAAGGCACGGAGACACAGAGAAAACGTTTTTAAAAGTCAGTCTACTAATTCTGCGATCCCTCTCCTCGGCGAGTCGTCGGTGCGACCGAGGCGGGAATCAAGACGCAAGTAAGAATTCTGTGTTTCTAAGTCCTCTCTGTGCCTCCGTGTCTCAGTGGTTAACTGCTTTTTCTTGTTAATTAATTCGGTTATTTAATAAGAGCTGCCACCTGGCTCTTACTCCTGTATATTCAGAAACAGTACCACCGCAAAGGTCCCGAAAAAAAGAGGGACGATCCATGCGGAGATTAAAGGAGGAATTATCCCGGCATATCCCATCGACAGGGAAAAGGAATAACTGAACCAATACGCGAGGCTCGTGAGGAGTCCGAGACCCGCGCTGAAAAGACCTCCCCCGAACCCTGCTCTTACTGCCAGGGCTATACCCAGAAGCATCATAAACAGATTGATTACAGGAAAGGATATTTTCGAGTTTATGTCCACCATGAGCTTCGTATTTCTAAATCCCGCCTTTTTCAAGCGTCCGAGGTAGCGGTAAAGCTCAAAAACACCCATTTCTTCCGTGGATTTCATCTCCTTGGCAAAGAAGTCGGGGGATTCAAGGTCCGGGTAGTCCATAGAAGCGAGCTTAGCTATTTCGCCTGATACAAAGTCGTACCTGGTTACATTTTGAAGAACCCACGCCTGCCCGATCCAGATCGCTTTTTCCGCCAGTATCTTTTCCCTGAGGAAATTGTTTTCTGTTACAAAGATAATAATCCCTGAGGCGGTCTTTTTGTCTATTATGTAGAGGTCTATTTTGACGGGATACCCTTGTCTGCTTTTGAGCCAGAGTCCGCCCTCGTTAAAGATTATACGATTATCTTTTCCCGTGGAGGAGGCTTTCAGTTCTTCAGCTTTTCGTGAAAAGCCCGGCGCCACGATCTCTCCCATCAGGAATGCTGAAAGGGTAATGATCAGACCGGCGATGACAAAAGGTGTGAAAAGCCGTCTCAGCCGTCCTCCGGCGGCCTTAATCGCTGTGATCTCCTTCCGGCGGGCCGCCTGGCTGAAAATAAATAGAGAGCAAATAAGTACAGACATCGGGAGCAGATAAAGCAGTAGTCTTGGAACGTTGTAAAGTGCATAGAGAAAAAGAGTATAGGCTCGATGCCCTGATGCAAAATCGTCTATCTTTCCCGTAAGTTCGAGAAGGCTGAATATCACTGAAAGACCGAAGGTAATAATACTCAGCAATATCAGAAAATCCCTCAGGTAGTGCCGTTGAAGTGTCTTCATCGTGAATTCTCTCTTCTAAAAGCCAGGAAAGAAAAGATCCCGAGGAAAAAAGTTGCCAGCCAGCCACCGAGATAGTGGGGTATTTTCCCTGCGGAAACAAGATTTTCGCCATATATAAGCATCAGGTAGTAAACCGTGAAAACAAGCAGGCCGATAGCGAGACCGCCCAGCCGGCCCGATTTGCCGGACACCATGGAAAGCGGCGGACCCAGAAAGATGAGGAGCAGGCAGACGAAGGGGAGAGAAAGCCGGCGATAAAATTCAAGATAAAAAGATAATTTTTTCTTTTCGGAATCCGTCTTCTCGGATTTTTCGAGGAGTTGAGCGGGAGTAAATTCACTTTTCCTGGGAGTCCTGTCCGCATCGAGCGCAACGGCAAACTTGTAGCTGTCGAAAAAGAGCTCCGTGGTATTAAAGTCTTTTGTGATATTTATATATCCGTGCTTAAGAAGAAGTCCCAGGCTCGATCCATCTTCCAAAAAAAAATTTCCCTCTTTTGCAAGGAGAACTTTCGGCTCATCACTGCTGCGGCTGTCATAGATAAAAATATCCTCCAGAATATTCCGGGTTTTTTTATTCTTGACAAGGATGACGATGTCCTTGAAAGACGTGTTGAAGGTGCCTTCCTCAATGGCGAAAGCCGACCTCGCGGCGATAATTCGCGTAATCTCGTTTCGGAGTCTCACGCTGCTCTTCGGTCCAAGGTAAAAACTCACGAAAATACTGAACAGGAAACAAAAAAAGCCGACCGCCATGACCGGGGAAGAGATCCTGATAAAATTCATTCCGATGGTTTTGAGGATGATTATTTCATTGTCGTGGTTCATTCTTCCATATACGAGAAGAGTGGCGAGCAGGAGAGACATCGGAAGTGTGAGGAGGAGAAGCTGCGGCTGGAGATACGTGATAATCCTCGCCATATCAAATGCAGTCGCCCCGACTTCGGAAAGAACCCTGCTGAGCCTCAGAAGTTTTTCCATGATGAGTATGGAATTGAGAAAGGCCAGGGTTAGAAAAAAGGTTACAATTAGCTCTCCGAGAATAGACCTGTAAACCGTTTTAAACATAGATATTCATTGTAGCATAAACAAAAAGAGGCACTGTATAGGGCACGGTTGAAGAAATGTCTTATATTTGCAAAAGGAGTGTTGAAAATTAGATACATTGCGCGGGCTAATTGTTTACAAATTTATTCATGCAGCACATACATAACCCACTGATATTTATGTCTAAATATGAAATTGTTTTAATAGTTTTCATTTGGCGGAGGCTTTGGCATTTTTATTGCTTTCCATTATTACAATGGTCTCATGCCGCGTTCTCCTGAAGAGCCGAGGAGGAGGCGAAAGATCTTGACAAATGGTGAAATGTAATGATATATATCATGCGAAAAAGCATGGTTCGATCTGCTTATATAACCGGCTTACCGGGCTCCTGTGTTCTCGGGAGGCGGATTTGTTTATAGGGAGGTGATAAAAAAGTAATTAATCGTCAGTGCGAAGCAAAAGGAAATCCGCCTTTGGCGGACATAATATTTTAGTTAGGAATTAGCGTTTATTCTTTAAAATCAACGCAAATTCCTGACATCTAACTTCTAAGAAGGAGGGTTAGAAAATTGAAAAAGATTTTTGTGTTACTCTTAGGCGCACTTTTCGTTTTTAGTTTTGCTGCAAGCGCATTTGCCATCCACGCCGAGATCCCCGCAGAGACCCAGGCAGTCGTGGCAAAAGGCGGGACCCAGATTACCCTGGGCGGACAGATCAGGACAAGGGGCTGGTTCGAGAGCAATATCAATGACTTGCAGGACGACGGCCCTGCAGGCGACGATCACAGAGCCATTTTTGAAACCCGTGTCGACCTGCACGTGCATGCGCAGATCGACCCCAATACCGAAGCCATGATCTGGATCAGAGACTCTAAAGTGAACGGCGACGACGACCAGACCTGGGGTGTAAACGGTAATTGGGCTGACAGAGGCGGGAATTATTTAAACGGCGGGCAGGCTCTGGGAACTGACGAAACCGATCTCGCCCTTATCGAGGCGTGGGTGCAGCATAAGTTCACGGCGATTCCTGTAGGAGTCAAGGTCGGTCATATGCCTCTTGCGCTCGGGAACGGACTCTTCTACAGCCATACGAAGAACGGTGAAGACGGCGTCGTGGTTTTTGCATCTCCGGCCGACAATCTTGAAACCGCTTTCGTTTATGCCAAATTCTCTGAAGGAAACGCCTTCGCTAACGACGATGCGAGCGTTTACGTTCTCCTCGCCAACTACAACATGTCGAAAGACGTGGGCATCAGCGGCGACGTCACCTATCTCGACGACCAGTCAGTGGCGGACGGCCTTCATTTCTGGAACTTCGGACTCCGCGGCAGAGCAGGCGTTGCTGGAGTAGAACTGAGAGGCGACGTGGAAATTCAGACCGGTGCTGCTGATTCGGCACTCGCCAATGGCGACGACCTCGATTTCTCCGGGTGGGCAGCGCTCGCCGGCGTTGACTTCAACCTTGCGCCGCTGAAACTTACGTTGGAAGCCGCTTATGGTAGCGGCGACGACGACGCCAATGACAGCGATCAGGAAGAGTTTGTAACTGTTCTTGACAACACCACCCATTATACCTTTGAGTACGATTATCGCGTGGCAACTGCCTCGACTTTTGGCGGTATGGGCAAAAAGATAACCGGCCTTGCCAACACCTTTTATGTAAAGGCCGGGGCGGCCATGGACCTTACCAGCGCCATCTCCGCGAAGCTTGATGTATTCTACCTCAGGGCGAACGAGACGGACAGCTTCACATATGACGAAGATGAGATCGGCTGGGAAATCGATCCTACCATCACGTTCAAGCTTGCCAAGGGCCTGAAGTACTGGGTGGACGGCGGATACCTGTTTGCCGGCGATTTCTATAAGAACTTTACAGGCGGCGAAAGTCCGGATGATGCCTATTCGATCAGAAACGGACTTCAGATTAACTTCTAGTCCGATTTAAATCAGAACGTTTCGATGGGCGGTTGCTTAAGGCGACCGCCCTTTTTTTGTGGGTAAAGCTTTCTAATTGGGTTTTTCATGGGTTATATTAAACAAATGGATTATCGCGAGATTATAAATGCTTTTCCTGACCAGAATATCCTCGTCATAGGCGATCTCATCCTCGACCATTATATATGGGGAAAGGTGGAGAGAGTTTCCCCTGAGGCCCCTGTGCCTGTCGTCGAGGTCACGCGGGAGAGTTTTCTCCTCGGCGGGGCCGCCAACGTGGCTCATAATATTGTCTCCCTTGGGGGAAAGGCTTCGGTCATGGGCATAGTCGGCAAGGACATTCCCGGACAGGCGCTAACGGAGATGTTGGGTCAAAGGGGTGTGAATTGCGATGGAATTTTCGTGTCCGACAGGCCGACCACTGTCAAGACGAGGGTCATCGCCCATAATCAGCAGGTGGTCAGGTTCGACCGCGAGGACAGCAATTATGTTGACGGGAAAATATTAACGGGAATCCTGCGATATGTGCGTTCGCAGGTCCGGCGGTATGATGCGATCATTATCTCCGATTACAAAAAAGGAATGGTCTCTTCGGGACTGATAGGAGATATAATCCGGTCGTCGAAGACAAAGAAAATGTTTGTGGCTGTCGATCCGAAGGTCGGCCATTTCGGTCTTTACCAGGGTGTTTCACTCGTGACCCCGAATATCGCCGAGGCCGCCGCGGGATCGAATATGGAGATCAGAGATGACGGCACACTGGTGAAAGCAGGCAGGGGTTTGATGAAAAAATATAAATATGGATCGGTATTGATTACCAGGGGAGAACAGGGAATGAGCCTTTTTGAAAAAAGGAGGGTCGTCCATATCCCGACAGTCGCCCAGAAAGTTTACGACGTAACGGGGGCGGGAGATACCGTTATCTCGGCGTTTACACTCAGCCATGTCTCAGGTGCTTCCATGGAGCAGTCTGCCGTAATCGCAAATCATGCGGCAGGTATAGTCGTGGGACAAGTAGGCACGGCGGTCGTCACCGGCGAGCAGTTGTTGGAGTCATTCGAATGAGCAGAGCTAAAGCGGTCGCACTGTATTCCGGAGGTCTGGACAGCTCACTTGCGATAATTTCCCTCCTGAGGCAGGATGTCGAGGTAAAGGCGGTTACATTCCTGAACCATTTCGGATGCGAGATCTCCGACAGGTCGTCCTGTTCTAAAAATCCTTTTTCTGCCGCTAAAAAATTCGGGTTTGAGGTGAAGCTCTCTCATCTTTCCGAGAAGTTTATCGATATCGTAAAAAAACCGAAATTCGGACATGGGAAAAACATGAATCCCTGCATGGACTGCAGGATACTGATGTTAAAAGAGGCGCGGGAGTTTATGGAGATGACCTGCGCTGAATTCATTATAACGGGTGAAGTGCTCGGTCAGAGACCGATGAGCCAGAGGAGAGACGCTCTCGATATAATAGATAGAGAAGCGGGACTGAAGGGCCGGATTTTAAGGCCTCTCAGTGCGAAATTGCTGAGACCGACCATCGCAGAAACCAGCGGTATTGTCGACAGAGATAAGCTGTACGGCTTCAGCGGCAGATCGCGAAAACCTCAGATTGCACTGGCGAAGGAATTCGGGCTCGTCGATTATCCCGCGCCCGCCGGCGGGTGTCTGTTGACCGAACCGAATTATTCTTATCGTTTGAGAGAATTGCTG
>JBECKU010000356.1:0-1391 GCA_040235385.1 Candidatus Sulfobium sp.
CCCAGATCGGCGCCCGGCAGTCCCACCTTGGAGAGACCGGTGCGGAACACGCTCTGTCCGGTGATAAAGGACGACCGGCCTGCCGTGCAGGACTGCTCGCCGTAATAATCGGTGAACATCATGCCCTCGCGGGCGACGCGATCGATGTTGGGCGTCTGATAGCCCACCAGACCAAAGGTATAGGCGGAGATGTTCGACTGGCCGATATCGTCACCCCAGATCACCAGGATATTGGGCTTCTTGTCCGCGGCCAGTGCCGGGGTGCCCGCCCCAATGCCAAAAATCGCGAGCGCAGCAAGCACGTGGCTTATAAGCCTGTTCTGTCTCATTGTTCCGACCCTCCCCGGTCGTTCGCGTTTTATTTGGCGCCCGGCGCTATTTCCCGGGCGCGAAGATCCTATTCCAGTCATCCTTCATGCTGATGACAGTCCAGCCCTGTTTTTTCGCCTCGTCCATCAACGCCTGGGAAAAGGTGCCGAACTTGGTGTCCGGCAGCCCGTTGGCCGGACCGTACGCATACTCCCGGTCGGCGTCGTCGTGGAGCACCAGCATCATCAGCCGCGGGCCGCTTCCGGCTCCGGTCCATTCGAGCATCTCCCGGTCGCCGTCCGAGTTGCCAAACGCGGCGATCGGTCGCCTGCCGATGTGTTCGTTGATTCCAACTGGCTTGCCAGCCTTATCGTCGATGAAGCCTATCTCCGGCAGACGGATCAGGGCCGGCTTGCCGTCCTGCATCTCGTACTTGACCTTGATGCTCGATCCCACGACCTGCTCGGGCGGTATGCCGTAGACAGCCTCGGTCATCGGCCGCATGAACTCGATGCCGCCACCGGAGACGATGAAGGCCTTGAAGTCATTGGCCCGCAGATACTGCAGGAGTTCCAGCATGGGCTGGTAGGCCAGCTCGGTGTAGGGACGCTTGAAGCGCGGGTGCTCCGCCGTCTTGAACCAGTCCTTTACGATCTTCTCGAAATCTGCCGTGCTCATGCCCGCATGGGAGGCCATGACCAGTTCGACCATCCCCTTCTCGCCCGCCGCCGCCAGCGTCTTCATGTCGTTGTCGAGCACCGCCTTGAAAGGCTGCTTGTCCTTCCAGCCCGGGTGCTGGGGCGCCATCGCCCTGATACGGTCCAGGGCAAACGCAAGCTGCGTGTACATGGGATGCGACGGCCACAGGGTCCCGTCGTTGTCGAAGGTGGCGATGCGTTCCGCCGGTGGGACAAAGTGGGGACTCGACTTGTCCGTGGTGACTCCTACAAATGCCACGATCGCCGCCTTGGCAGCCCCGTCGTTCCACGAGGGCAGTGGATCGGTTTCGGCAAGCGCCTGGTTCGCGATGACGAGGACCGCAGCCAGCGCCAGGAAAGTCAACTGACAGGAGCGTAAGAAAG
>JBECKU010000214.1:0-3029 GCA_040235385.1 Candidatus Sulfobium sp.
GGCCCTATCTGAGCGATCCTGAACTGCTTCTCTGGGTAGGGATGGGAATATCTTCGATACTGACCATGCTATTATTCTCTCGCCGTAAGGGACAACAATATGAGGAGCGACAAAAATGGCCGGGTATTTCCTTTATGGATTACATCCTTGCCACCATCGCCTCGTCAAATCCTGGCTTTTTTCGCTGGCTGGGGGACAAAGAGACCCGTTGCTTCAAAAAGGCTCTGGGCCCGATACAAATCGATAGGCCGATCTTCGTGGCGGGTTTGGCACGGTCAGGAACGACGATCCTGCTGGAAATGCTGTCATCCATGCCTTCCGTCGCTACGCATCGATACCGCGATTTTCCATTTGTTATGACACCTGTGCTTTGGCAGAGGTTCACAGCCATATTCTCATCGGGGAAAATTGAAATGGAGCGTCCCCACAGAGACGGTATTATCATTACCAGGGAGAGCCCGGAGGCATTTGAGGAACCGCTTTGGCAATACTTTTTTCCTCATGGTCACAGGCATAATGTGAGTCATGTAATTAATGAGGATAATGGGAATGCAGGGTTTGCTGACTTTTTTGCGGATCACATTCGCAAAATATTGTTGATTAGAAATGGGAAAAGATACCTTTCCAAAGGGAATTATAATATTACCCGAATTAAGTACCTGGCTTCTATTTTCCCCGACGCCCGGTTTATAGTTCCTGTAAGGCATCCGATTGATCATGTTCAGTCATTGGTTCGGCAACATCTTTTGTTTCAAAGTTATGCCGAAAAAGACGATTGGATTCCCGACCATCTTCGCGCAACGGGTCACTATGAGTTTGGTCCCCAAAGGGTGCCAATCTGCCTGATGGAGGGTGATAGCCAAAAGGTAGTTGATGCATGGCGCCTGGGGCGTGAGCACCTGGGCTATGCGATTCAATGGGCTAACGTTTATCGCTTTGTAAATATGCTCGTCAACGAAGAAGATAGTGTCGCCGATCGGATTTTGCTCCTGCGTCATGAAGATTTGTGTGCATATCCGCTGGAAGTGCTGACGAGGGTGGTCGATTTCTGCGATCTTGAGCGCGGCAGCGGCGTGGCAGTTGCTGCTTCTCGTATCTCATCTGCAAAGGTCTGGACGAGAGATCTGGGACCGGATATTTGCCGGGAGATTTGGGAAGAAGTGTGCGATGTCGCAGAGCTGTACGGTTATCAGTTCCCTGTTTCACTATCCGGTGGCCTTGCGCCACAAGAATCCTAACAGGGCTTGGACAAGATATACTGTATTCTGGAAATGGATCATGCGGGTTATACGCGCGACCATTGGAAAGGTCTTTAAGCGACTCCGGCTGTGAGCGCGCTCTTCACGATACAAGGGGAGTGTTTCTTCCAAAACTTCATAATTCCGGTTTGGCAACCATATAGATAGTAAGTTCGCCGAATTTTTTTAGCGGCTTCAATATGTCGATATGGTTCTTGAGTTCGTTATGCACAAAGTAATAATCGATATCATGATTGATCAGCTTTTTTTTGAGTTCTTCATCCGTTATACCCTCTTTCACTTTGCCGTAGTATCTTGCTTCCAAATAATAAGACAGGTAAAGGTCATCACTCCAGTTATCGCCTTGGCTTGCTATATTTGTATCCTGAAAATCGCGATACTTCGTCAATTCTCTACTCGTAAAGTAGATTTTTTTCAGATGAGGCAGGTCTACTTCCGAACTGGCATAGTAAAATAATGATGCAATCGGCCATAATGCAATATATCCGCAAATAATTGACACAAGCGCATATTTTCTTGCTTTTGTAATATCAATCTTTGCAAGAATTGTATCAATTAAATAGGCACTCAATATATACAAAAGTATAAAATTGATCCACACATATCTTTCCTCCATAAGCAAAATAAGATATCCGAGCGGCTGCAAAATTGTAGTCAGGAATAAATAAAACGGTTTCTTGTCGACAGATGTCAGACGCAACGGGATCAATATTATTACGAAGGATACGATAGTGACGAATATTATGGGTTTTCTTTTCAAATATAACAGATAAGTTGATGTATTTTTTGCGGTGTTTTTTATGAGATGGAAGAAATCTTTGCCCGAATTAAACGGGCTCCATGGGACTTTCTTGATGTATGTCGGGTCTTCCCAAGCCGAGACGGCTGTCTCGTTTGGAGGAGGCATAACTCCGCCGGTGTCGACGATCTGACCGGGAGAACCGGGTCTTATAAAAGAGAAATTGTAGTCGTCTGCGGTTGAAATAGTAAAGGTATGATATTTATTAGTCAACAGACCGATCCATATGCCGCTTATTAAAAAGAAGGCCAGAAGTCCTGAGAAAGCATTAGTCAGTACTATTTTCCTCTGCGGCTTGGGGGAATAATACAAATGCAGAAAATTGAAACAGGTAAAATGAAGAAGGAAAAAATAGAAATTATAGCTTTTTGACAAATATGCGACTCCGCCCAACAGGCCGGCGACAATTCCCGGATATTTTCTGGTCTTGTAGTCTTCCGAGATTACTACCAAGAGGTAATAAATCAAAATACACACACTAAGAAGATCAGGATTGCCCTCAGTGAGCGCATAAAATGCGATCAAGGGAGTCAGCGACAGACTGTATATGAATATTATACCGTCTCGTATTCCGATGGCGCGCATCAATAAATTAAGAGCTGATAAAGTAAATCCACCCACAGCAATTGCAGTTAATGCCAGTGAAATCATCGGTCTTATATTCAGTGACAACAGCGGAAGCACAAGCCACGACGCAAAAGGCGACCAATGTCCATTTATCGCATTTGCATAGTCACCCTCCAGATATTTCCTTGCGACTGATATGTAACTTGTGGAATCGGGATGGATCAGGAACTGGAAATCATTCACAAAAAGGAAGTAAAACGAAAGAGAAAAATACGCTATAAGGACTATCGGCATCCTGATATTCGTGTCATTCAGGTTATAGCGAGCACTCATGCATTCTCTCTCATTGAATAATGTCACCCGTTCATAGTCGCAGCAGAAGCTTTATTCCCCAAGTCTTTTCC
>JBECKU010000287.1:0-2601 GCA_040235385.1 Candidatus Sulfobium sp.
CGTTCTTCAGCGGTCTGCATCAGTCAACTCATACGTTATTGGCGACACGAGGTCGCTTTAGTTATTGTTTAGCTTCAAAGAGAAATTGAAGACTAGACCCGGTGTTTCACCACCGGTATCATGGAAAGGCATGCTGCCATCGCGCTGATGATGGGGTGTGAAGCCCTTTCGACAATGTACCGAATCCCGCTCCGGCGGGAGGGGTGGAAATCGTGAGACGGACACCCTCCTGATAGTCTGATTCGGGTGAGGGCTATGATTGGATAATAGGATCAGCACATGCGAACATCTGCAGCGTCGTTAAGAAGAAGCGAGCCGAACAGACTGGAGGCTCAAACCAAAAAGGTAAGTGGACAGGATATGGCTCTCTAACGTGGCCATACGTGAACGATGCTCCACCGGCGTACGGGATGGATCTAAGTTATCCGACGTAACAAAGCGGAACGTGGTAAGCCCGTATATCCGTCCCGACTTGATCGGGGCAGGCGAAACCGCAAGGCAGGCTGATGGATATGGGGGTAAAAGAGTCTGGAGAAAGCGAAGGCCGTTGTGTAATGCAATGGATACAGGTTGAGGCGTTAAGCCGACATCACCTGACTCGAAAGAGGGCAGACTTCCAGAAGGTGTCTGTTCGTGAGAGAACCTGACGAACCTTTTTTTTTTAAAATGGGGAGAGCAAATGACGGGAGTTGAAAGACTCACTGGTGCTACTTCATGCCTTGGCAGTCACTGGAAGGCCGTAGAGTGGAAGAAAGTGAAGGCGGAGGTAAAGAGGCTTCAGGTGCGTATTGCGAAGGCGGTGCGGGAAGGGAAGCGGAATAAAGCCAAATCATTGCAATGGGTTTTAAGCCATTCATTCTCCGCGAAATTGTTGGCAGTAAAGACGGCCACTTCAACAAAAGGAGCCAACACGGCAGGAGTGGACGGAGTCAAGTGGAACACCCCAGCCAAGAAGATGAGGGGAGCACTGTCGTTAAGGAGGCGGGGCTACAGGGCTCAGCCTCTAAGACGAGTAGAAATCCCCAAGAGAAACGGCAAGAAGAGACCGTTGGGAATCCCGACAATAAGGGACAGAGCATGGCAGGCGTTGCATTTACTGACAGTGCAACCGGTAGCAGAGACAACGGCTGACGACAACTCCTACGGATTCCGGTTTTACCGGTCTTGCAGGGATGCGATAGCTCAATGTTTCTGTGCACTTGCAAAATCATACTCCCCGAAGTGGATACTCGACGCGGACATAAAAGCCTGTTTCGACTGGATAGACCATGACTGGCTGCTGGAGAACATCTTAATAGACAAAGAGATGTTGAGGCAGTGGCTGAAATGCGGCTTTATACAGCACAGGAAACTTTTTCCGACAAAGGCGGGAACACCGCAAGGTGGAATTATCTCACCGACGCTGGCAAACATGACGCTTGACGGACTTGAGAAAGCCGTAAAGGAATCATGTCCGCCGCGAAGGAAAGTGAACTTTGTCCGGTACGCCGATGATTTCATCTGCACGGCGGAAAGCAGAGAGCTTATAGAGAATAATATAATACACGCCATAAACGAGTTTCTCAGACCGAGAGGGCTGATGCTCTCCCCTGAGAAAACGAGGATAGTCAGGATAGAAGCGGGATTTGATTTTCTTGGTCAGAACATGCGGAAATTCCGCAACAAGCTGATAACAACGCCATCGAAGGAAAACACAAAGCAATTTCTGGATGGGATACGGAAGGAGATCAAAGATTGTAGGGGTTCAAAGACTGAAGATATGATAACGAGACTCAACCCGAAGGTCAGAGGATGGGTTAATTATCACAAGTATGTACAGTCGGCAAGAACCTTTTCCTGGGCTGACACGGTCATCTTCGAGGCGCTGATGAGGTGGGCGAGAAGGAGACATCCGAACAAAGGGCCGGGATGGATAAAGAAGAAATACTTCAGCCTGACCGGGCAGAAATCGGTGTTTTCCTGCAAGAGCAAAGAACAGGACGGGAAATACAAAATCCATAAACTGTTCAAACCTTCAAAAGCAAAACTGTTCCGGTACATAAAGATAAAAGGAAAAGCAAACCCCTTTGATCCGGAGTATGTGGAATATTTTGCAATGAGGAGTCGATTGTCCAACGCTGTCGCATTTTAACGGCGGGATGCTAACAATAAAACTGCCGGGTTCTGGTGGAACAGGACCTTACAGAGGCTTGAGCTGTGTGCTGGGAAACTCGCTTGCACAGTTCTCAGGGGGCGACGGAGCCGCAAGGCTCCCGACCTACCCGGTGCCAAGAGAAAGGAATGCGGATGATTAATGCGTACAAAGTAAGTATTTCGATATTCTTAATTGTGTTAACATCTATTTTTATCGGGTGTGCATCAACTGCCCCTCTCCCGGCAACTCTTAATATAGTCCCGCCTTCATCTGACATTCCCCCCGAGATATCGGCATTTTCAGGAATATGGGAAGGTCAATTTTGGAATGGATTAGAGACTAAATTAGTAGTTGAAAAGATAAATAATGTCAATGCCGAGCTGATAATAAGCTTTGGACTATATCCGGGGAATGAGCCGTCTTATTATTATCAATCCGCCATGGTATCTTCTGGACCGGTACTTAAC
>JBECKU010000331.1:0-2649 GCA_040235385.1 Candidatus Sulfobium sp.
AGTCTGGGCAGGGCGACATCGCAAGTCGCGTCTATACAACCCATTCGAAAGAAAAAGGTGCTACATTCAGGTCTACTTATGGATTTAGCGCCGGACCCGGAGAACGATTCTTCCAAGTACCTGGCCGCGTTCCAACCGCTGGTGGGAAATCAAACCGGTTAATTCAAGCTTAACATATACTTCCCTCCCTCTCAAAGTGACAGGACATGTTGTCTTTTAGTAAAATGAATAGTTTCATAATGTCCGTAGCCGATAAAGGAGCTTACTGTTATGGAAGACCTGAAAACATCGGAGACCTGGCGTGTGTTCAGAATACAGTCGGAACTCGTGGAAGGTTTTGAGACCCTGCACGAACTCGGTCCGGCAGTGACCATTTTTGGCAGTTCGAGGCTCAGACCCGGGCATAAATATTACGACGATGCCATAGTCCTCGCCAGAGAACTCGCCGACGACGGATTTGCGATCATAACGGGAGGAGGTCCCGGCGTTATGGAAGGCGCAAATAAAGGGGCGAAGAAGGGCAAGGCGCACTCTGTCGGACTGAATATAGAGATACCCACAGAACAGCTTCCGAACAAATATCAGGATATCAGCCTTTCGTTCCGCTACTTTTTTATAAGAAAACTGATGTTCATAAAATATGCCATCGCTTATATCATATTTCCCGGCGGGTTCGGAACGATGGATGAAATGTTCGAGGCCCTGACCCTCGCACAAACCAAAAGGATAAAGTCTTTCCCGATCATTCTTTACGGTACCGAGTATTGGAAGGGACTGATCGACTGGATGAAGAACACTCTCGTCAGGAACGCCACTATAGCCAAGGAGGACTTCGCGCTTTTTTCCGTCGTAGATACACCGGAAGAGGTTCGATTCCTCATAAATGAACATTACCGGGTATTCGGGGGAGAGAGACCCATACCGAGAAAGAAGAGAAAAAGGAGAGGTTTTTAGCCCGGTTTCGAACCAGTTCCGGCATTCCTGCCTCTCCTTCGGCACGACTTTACCTTCTCTTAAATTTACCCATTTTTTTCGCGAGCGTGGACGTATTATCGAGAAGTTCCCCGACTTCGGCGAGCCCTCTTTCCCAGAATTTCCTGTCAGAAATATCGATGCCCAACCTCAGAAAAATATTTTTTGGAGAATCGGACAATCCCGCCGAAAGGAATTCTTTGACATTAAGGATAAAACCCGCATTTTCTGAAACAGAATGTTGAAGGGATTTGGAGATCAGCAGGCCGCTCGCGTAGGAATAGACATAAAAGAAATACCTGATGTGGCTCCAGTAAACCCACCAGTTCTCAGAGCCCGGCGACTGCTCGACGGACTCACCCATATAGGATGCCATATGTTCCTGAAATAATCGTCCTATATCATCCTTCGACAAGTACCCCTTTTCCCGGAATGCGCGGTGAAGTTCCCGTTCAAACCGGTAGCAGGCCACCTGCCTGAATATCGTCGAAATGTCATCGTTCAATTTCATCATCATCAGTGAAAGCCGCACTTCGTCATCGGAGTGAGCGAGGATATCTTTTAAGACGAAATCCTCCATAAAGGTGCTCGCGACCTCTGCGGTAGATGTCGGCGTTCCGAAATTGAGAGCGTTATGTTTCTTCCTGATAAGTTCGTTGTTGATGCCGTGTCCGACCTCATGGGCCATGGTCATGACGTCGTGAAGCCGGCCCGTATGGTTCAGGAGAATATAAGTCGGTTGTGAAATTAGATGATGAACGCAAAACGCTCCATTCTGCTTCCCCTTCCGGGGATAGACATCGATCTGTCCCTTATTGATGAAATTGGAATAAATATCGGCAAATTCAGTATCGAGGTCCTTCAGCACCTTGTGGATGAGTTTAGCGGTTTTTCCGTAAGAATATGTTATCTCGACCTTTCCGAACTCGACATTCCTTTCATGGTACCTCAGCTTTTTTATTCCCATCAGGCGGGCCTTCAGTTTGTAATACTGTCTCGGGATATCGAACCTCCCGTAAACGGTATCGACGAGCGCATCGACGATTTCGCTGTCAACATCGTCGCTGATGTGTCTGGATAGGTCGGGCCTTGGGATTTTTCTGAGTTCGTCATCCGTCTTTTTGTTCGCGAGCACCGAATTAATCTCGGCCTCCGCGACATCTGCATGCCGGCTCATGATATCGTTGAAAGCAGCCGCAGCGGAATCTCTCACCTTTCTGACCCTGCTGTTCATGAGACTGGATATCCCGGAAAAAGTCAGAGCGGCCTTTCTGCCGTCTTCGAGGAGGACTTTTCGCTCCTCTTTCGCAATGAAGCCGGAGGTCATCTTTATCCAGTTGTGACTGGATGTCGTCGCCTTTAGATTGAGAATTTTCTCTTCGGGTTCGCTCAGGAGATATTTCGATTCGGCGAATATCCTTTCCAGAAAGTGTCTGTAATTACTGAGAGCTTCGGACTCCAGGAATTTCCTCTGCCCGGCCGGAGGGATTTTTGCGATGCGCAGGATGAAGAACTGCATCTCATTTTCGATCTTCCGGCTCAGTTCCTCGATTTTATTAAATGAGGCTTTGAGCTCGGGATCATTCTGGTCCTGCTGGCATCTCAGCCAGAAATAATATCCTGCGTCGCCGTCCGTCCCGCAGGTCCTCTTCCATTCCTCGTACTCATCGAGGGCCT
>JBECKU010000332.1:0-19448 GCA_040235385.1 Candidatus Sulfobium sp.
CGGTTATCTTACCTACAGGATAATGCTGCCTTTTATGGACGTTATCGCCTGGGCCGTCGTTTTGTCCATCCTCTTTTTCCCGGTCTATGTCTTTATATTAAAGTATGTGAGGTTAAAGTCGTTAGCATCGCTGATCACCGTGATTCTGATAATGCTGGTCATAATCGGTCCGTTTACGTATGTCGCGTTCATGCTTGTAAGAGAGCTGAAATTTCTCGCGTCCGAGATGGACCAGAATAATATGGGGTCCGTTCAGGAAATTATTCACGCCGTCAAGTCTCTTACGATAATTGAAACAATCAACAAGTATACGGGGATCGAAAATCTGATGTCTGAGACTGCGGTGAGGGAAAGTATCAACAAGATCGGAAAGGTTGTCATAGAGCATCTTTCCCTGAGGCTCACCAATATTTTCCTGTCGGTTGTCGATTTTGCCCTGGTCGTCTTTTCAACGTTTTTTCTGTTGAAGGACGGGCCTGGATTTCTCGCCAAAGTGAAGGATTACATGCCGTTCAATGAAGCTCACAAAGAGCGGCTGGACGCCCAGATCAGGGACATTATAGTCTCCACCGTCTTCGGAGGCGTGGTCATCGCGCTGGTTCAGGGAACTCTCGGCGGAATAGGTTTTTATTTCAGCGGTCTCGGATCCCCTGTGGTTTTGGGGGTTATCATGTCTATCATGTCATTTGTTCCCGTGTTAGGCGCATTTTCCGTCTGGGGGCCCGCGTCCGCGTATCTCTTTTTCCAGGGTGATTATCTGCAAGGGGCCGGCCTCTTTATTTTCGGGGCGCTTGTTATCAGTTCAGTCGATAATATTCTCAAACCCCTGATCATCGGCAGCAGGACGAAGATCCATACGATTATTATTTTATTCAGCGTCCTGGGAGGCCTCAAACTTTTCGGAATGATCGGGCTGATCATGGGTCCTCTCATCACTGCCGTGTTTATTTCCGTCTTCGAGATTTTCAAGAGTCTCGAGAGTGATTCAGTTGCCGGTCAATAAACACCCCGGGTCGTATTGATGTGCCATCCTGTTTTCGAGTATCATTAACATTTATAGTGGAACTCAAGCTCTGCAAATACATTCTTGTTTCGATATGTGTTATTTCCGTGACGGCTCTCTTCCTCACTTCATGTTCTCGTGAAGAGAAATCCGATGGATACATTTATTACAGACTGGGAACTAACCCCACATCGCTCGACCCCGCGCTGATAGTCGATGTGACTGGCGGCTCCATTTCTGCGAAATTGTTTAACGGACTTGTGAAGCTGGATAATGACCTGAAAATCATTCCCGATATTGCCGAGAGTTGGGACATGGACGATAAAGGTCTCACCTACATCTTTTATCTTAAAAAGGGGGCCAGATTTTCCAATGGGCGTGAGGTTACGGCCCATGACTTCAAGTATTCCTTTGAGCGTCTTTTATCCCCCGGCAAACGATCCCCAAATACCTGGGTGCTCGACAAGATTTCTGGCGCGAAAAGCTTTATGGAAGACAAGTGCGATGAAGTTTCCGGTTTGGAAGTGATTGACCGATATACCCTGAAGATCACGCTCGAAGCCCCTTTCTCACCGTTTCTGAACCTGCTGACGATGACGGCCGCATACGTCGTTCCAGAAGAAGAAGTCGAAAAAATGGGTGATGATTTTTCCTTTCGTCCCGTCGGCACTGGTCCTTTTGTATTGACTGCATGGGACCATAACAGCAGGCTTACCCTTGCCAGAAACGACGATTATTTCGACGGAAAGGCCCACGTGAAAGGCATTATTTACCGGATTATTCCGGAAGAACTCACGGCGGTTGCGGAATTCGAGCTCGGCAACCTGGACGTTGTAACGATACCGTCCTATGAATATGCGCGATATCGGAACTCCCCGCGGTGGGAGGACTATATTTCCTCAGTCGAAGGCATAAATACTTACTACCTGGGTTTCAACTGCTCCAGACCTCCTTTCGACAATATTCGCCTGAGAAGGGCAGTGGCTTCTTCTATCGACAGGGAAAAGATTCTCAATACCTTTTATGAAAGCCGCGGAAGGATCGCCGGAGGACCGGTCCCGGATGTCCTGAGGACATGGAAATCTCCCGTGCCCGTCGAATACGATCCTGAAAAAGCTGCAAAGGCAATAGAGGAGGAGGGCATGAGAGGCAGGTCGGTACGGTTTTATATAACGGCCGATCGTGAGATCGTGGATATTGCAGAGATAATACAGTCGTACTTGAAAAGAGTAGGGCTGAGGGCGGAAATCATCCAGTTGGAATGGAGCGCGTATAAGGAAGCCCTGAACAAGGGTGAAGCCGACATGTTCTGGATAAGCTGGTGGGCGGATTATCCCGATCCTGAGAATTTTTTGTTTCCCTTGTTCCATTCCCGGAACCACGGTGCGGGCGGAAACAGGTCCTGGTATACCAACCACGAAGTGGACACCCTGATCGAAGCCGGGCAGAAAGCGGTCTCCGTCGGGGAGAGGGACCGCTATTACATGGAGGCGGAAAGTATCATAGTGCAGGAATCCCCCTGGGTGTTCTTCTGGCACAAGACGGATTATACTCTAAGACGCCCCAGCGTAAAAAATTATAAAATGTATGCCATCTATACAAGAGATAAAGGAGTCGAGGTATCATTTTGAAAAATTTTATATTGAAGAGACTGCAGCTTCTTGTCCTGCTGCTGTTCGGGATAACTCTTCTTACTTTTGCTTTGACGAAAGCGCTTCCCGGGGACCCGGTATACAGCCTGGTTGGTGAACGGAGCAGCCCGGAAATCATCGAGAAAATAAGGAGGGAAATAGGCACAGACAAGGGGATCTTTTCTCAATACATCGGGTATGTGTCTCTGGTCCTTCACGGCGAGATGGGGCGGTCGTATTACACGAACAGGAAGGTGCTGGATGATATTTTGATCAAGTTTCCCAATACACTCAAGCTTGCTGCGGGAGCCATGCTGATAGCAACGCCCTTCGGAGTTTTTCTGGGCCTGGCGGCCGCACTGAAAAGGGGAAGCCGTTTCGACAGGATTGCATCAGGACTTTCCATTACCGCCCTGAGCGTGCCTGTTTTCTGGAGCGGTCTTGTCCTGATGTTATTTTTCAGTCTTAAACTAAAGATCCTTCCGCCTTCCGGAACCGGCGGAGTCGAATATCTCCTTCTGCCAGCTATTACTCTTTCACTGCCCGCTGCGGCCACCCTCATGAGGATCACGCGTGTGACTGTGCTCGACATTGTGAAAATGCCTTTTGTCAGAACGGCGAGAGCAAAGGGTGTCAGTGTTTTCAGGCTCAATGCCGTTCATATCATGAAGAATGCATTAATACCCGTAGTTACAGTGATCGGTCTCGATTTCGGCAGTTATCTGAACGGGGCGGTACTGACGGAGACCATTTTCGGCTGGAACGGCATCGGCAGGTATGCAATGGAGGGAATACTCAAGAGGGATTACCCCGTTATCATGGGGTGTATCCTGATCGGTACCGTATCATTTGTAATAATGAACCTTATTGTGGACGTTCTTTATTTTTATATGGACCCGCGTGTGACTCCTCATGGGACGGAAAGGTAAAGCTTCTGCTCTGATAATATCCTCTCTTTTTGTCTTGTCCCTGCTGGCCACGCTCCTCCTTCCATATGATCCGAATGAGATAGATCTGGACAATCTCAGGGAACCGCCATCTTTGGAGCATCCCTTTGGAACTGATAATAAAGGCAGGGATATTCTCACGCGCGTACTATCCGGGGGAAAAATATCGATAGGTGTATCTGTCGCCGCCGCCTTAATATCAATGGGAATCGGTCTCATTGTGGGATTGCTTTCGGGATATTTTGGAGGAAAACTCGATCTGTTTCTTATGGCCCTGGTCGATCTTATTCTTGCATTCCCCGCGCTGCTTCTCGCGATTGGTTTCTCCGTCCTGCTGCCGCCGGGAATATATACCGTCATGATCGCATTATCGGCAGTAGGATGGGCTTCCTTCGCCCGGTTGGTCCGTGGAAGTGTACTGTCCCTCAGGGAAATCTCCTTTATCGAGGCTGCCCGGTCCGTCGGCTGCGGAGATGTCAGAATTCTCCTGGTCCATATTCTGCCTCAATGTGTCCCGCTCGTCCTGGTCATGATGGGCATTAAACTCGGAGGATACGTTCTCACCGAGGCCGCGCTTGGGTTTCTCGGCCTGGGAGCGCAACCTCCTACTGCGACATGGGGGTCAATGATCAGCGCGAACAGGGTATTTATCAGTTCTGCTCCATGGATGGTCCTTCCGCCTGGCATCGCTATAGCAGTTACAGCGCTTAGTTTCAATCTTCTCGGTGACGATCTGAGGACGCATTATGACAGCGGAAGAAATTAACCGCTCCCTTCATAAACTCGCTGTGAGCAAAGGGAGGGATATAATTTTCTCTCTCATTTCTCGCTGCGCTCCGAGGCTTTTGCCTCTTGATTTAATTAACACATACTGTATGACTACCTGCCTGCCGGCCGGCAGGTCGGCAAAAGAAACCGTTCGAAAACTATATCTCCCCGGTTTTTGTCCCGTGGCTGACATTTGTGAATAATATAGATTAAAGGCAGAAAGTGGGCTGCGGCAGAGATTCCGGATTTACTCTGTCAGTCCATTACTTGAAGCCGAACCTGTGAAGAATGATCCCAAGATATTTGTTGATAAAATTACGTCTCGAAAGGAAAGGAAATACCGGCTTCCTTCTCTTGCCGATGATATCGAGAAGGGAAAGTATCTCTTCGTCATGACCGACAGAAAGACCGTTCCTCAATGTCGACAATGCATTTTCTTTCATCCCGGCCTTGAGGTAGATCCGCCCGAGATTAAGATAATGCACCGGATTGTCCGGGTCCCGGGAGATTGAGTCACTGCACATGTTGATGGCTTCAGATGTTTGTCCCCGCTCGATGGCGATACAGAAAGCAAGGTACGACTGGACTTCGGGGGCCTTTATCTCCTGGTATGCTTTCTCGAAACACGCGAGGGCGCCGAGAGATTTGTTCTCTCTGAGAAGATCAACTCCCCTGCTAAACAGATCCTCTTTAGAAAGCTCCGCCATAGAGTGTCGTTTATCTTTTTCCAGCACGAGAAATTTTACTGCTTGACGACCTTTTTCAAATAGATCTCCCTTGCGATATCGGGGTCGAGGGCCACGGTTGTCTCATCTATCTGCAGAACGCATGATGGAATTTTCTGAATGAGCTTGACTACGCTTCCCGCAGCAATCCCCAGAGAATTAAGTTTGCTGATGCGGCCCGGGTCGGAAGGAACAATGAAAGTTATTCTTCCCATAGCGCCTATCTCGAAGTCGGATAGTCTGGTTACAACAGGCGGCACCTCTACCTTGAATTTCTTGCAGCACTCACCCCGGGGTATGGGCTTTCCATGAGGACAGGTAGGAGGATGCCCGAGGAAGATGCATACGCTTTCCGTAAGTTCTTCGCTCAGAATATGTTCTACCTTGCAAGCATCATCGAGAACCGCATCATCCGGCAATTCAAAGACATCCGTGAACAACCTTTCGGCCAGGCGCTGTCTTCTGATCAATCCCTTCGCAATTCTCTTTCCTTTGTCCGTCAAAAAAATGTTTCCCTCCCCAAGGGAGGCAAGACCTTCCTTGACGAGCGTTTCGACCAGTGATTCAGTGTCGGCGTCATCCGAACTCAGATTGAAACGGTCGAGTTCATTATGATCTTCTTCGTTGAGGACCCACAACAACCCTACTGCTTCTTCTATGCGTTCCTTATCAGTTATAACACCCATGCTTGTTCATTATATCCTAATGAAAAGCCATAAAACAATTCACAAATTACATCCATCGAACGGCAAAAAAACGGACATGACCTTATTGAATGACTTCCTGTGGATCTTGCAAGGGCCGTGTATCCGTATCGCTTCGAGGTGTTCTTTTGTACAATATCCCTTGTGCCTTTTGAAATTGTACTGGGGATAAACTCCGTCATAACGCAGCATGATGGCATCTCTCACATATTTTGCAATGATCGATGCGGCCGCGACCGATGCGCTTTTAGATTCCGCTTTGACGGGAGAATGCTGTCTGATCTCAATGGAGGGGAGGGTGAGAGCGTCGATGACTATCAGGTCGGGACGGCAGAGGAGATCACTCAGTGCAATCTGCATTGCAAGCTTTGTGGCCTGTAATATATTGATCCTGTCGATCACATCGTGCTCGACGACACCGACACCGACGTCCGCAGAAAAAGAAAGGACTTCCCAAAAGAGGGAAGTCCTTTCTTTTTCCGGTATTTTCTTCGAGTCTCTGAGCCCGTCTATCCTGAGACCGTCGGGAAGGACAACCGCGGCCGCAACGACCGGACCGGCTATCGGACCCCTGCCTGCTTCGTCCAGACCGGCCATGACATGGACCCCTTTTTTCCTTAAGGAACTGTCATACTGATACAGGTCCATGGGGCGAAAAGGTCATGCGGACAGTTCTTTCTCTTTTATCTTGGCGGCTTTGCCTTTTTTGTGCCTCAGGTAATAGAGCTTTGCCCTACGGACAACGCCCCTTTTCACAACTTCGATTCTGTCGATGTGAGGTGAAGACACAGGGAAAATCCTTTCGACGCCGACGCCAAAAGAGACTTTTCTCACCATAAAAGTCTCCCTGGAGCCGCTTCCCTTCCTTGCAATAACCGCACCCTGAAAGGGCTGTATTCTTTCCTTATCCCCTTCAACTACTTTCACATAGACCTTCACCGTATCGCCTACATTGAAGACACCCATGTCGCGCTTAAAACCCTCTTCAACCGATTGTATAAGGTTCATCTTTCTCCTCCTTTATTTGCTTCAACAGTTTTTCGTCAGATGGTGACAGATTTACTTTCTTCAGGAGTTCGGGCCGTTTCTCAAGGGTCGTCTTTAATGATTGTTCCCTTCTCCATCTTGCTATCTCACCATGATGACCGGATATCAATACATCGGGGACTTTCATGCCCCTGAAACTTGCCGGCCTTGTATAGTGCGGGTAATCCAGTAATCCGCAGGAAAAAGAGTCCTCCTCGGAAGAACGGCAATCACCGAGCACTCCCGGTACAAGTCGTGCGACGGCATCTATTATAACCAATGCTGCCAATTCTCCGCCAGTCAATATATAGTCGCCGATAGAAATCTCTTCGTCGATCAGATGCGTGGACACCCTCTCGTCGATTGCCTCATATCTGCCGCACAGGAAAACGATGTCCGATTTCTCCTCCGACAATGCCGAGGCGGTTTCCTGATCGAAAATACGCCCTTTGGGGCTTAACAGGATAACCCTTCTGTTCTCTCGTGCGGGCCAACAGGTCTCGACAATCCGGAAAAAAGGTTCGGGTTTCATCACCATCCCCGGACCTCCTCCATAGGGATAATCGTCTACCACCATGTGCCTGCCCGTCGCGTACTCCCTCAGGTTGTGTACATTGACGGTCAGAAGTTCGTTATCGATCGCCCTTTTCAGGATGCTGGCGCCGAGATAACTCTTGACCATATCGGGGAATATAGTAACGATATTGAATTTCATGGTTATATACTATACTACTAAGGCCCTTTCAGGGCGTCTGTCGACATTTTTTTATCAATATCTGTTTTTCGTAATTCCCGCGCAGTCAATAAGCGGGAATCCAAAAAAGACAAACCAAATGGATGTCCGACTGAGACCTCGGCACGAAGAATAAAAATGACCTCAAGTTGTAAATATTGATCCAAAAAGTTCGATAGAAAAATGCCGATGTTGTGAAATAAATTTCTTTTTCGATACCTTAGCTCACCTTGGCAGAATGGAATTTTGCATCTATTTATCCTTATTGCAACGAAGGATAATCTCAATATATCATCGAGTTAAAGAAATTTTTGATCAATATCGGCATCTTTCGGGGTAACTGCAGGATCTCAGTCGAGCAATCCTTCCATTACCCTTATGATGATTTGACCCTTTTCGAGATCGATTGTTTGAATTACATCCCTGATGGCGGGAATGAGATACTCAGCATTTTCTTTTCTTACGACGTAGACATCATTGCTGCCTGTTTCAAATATGGAATCCACCCGACCTATTTCTTCACCTGACGTAGTGACGACCTGGAGGCCTATGATCTGATCATACAGGTATTCGTCTTTCTCGATTGGAATCTCGCTCTTTTTTATCTTCAGGTAAGCATTGCGATAGGCCGCAGCACTTTCTCTGTCGTTGATGCCGCTCAAAGAAATAATGAAAAATCTGTTGTGGGGTTTCACAGCTTCTAATGTGACCTTTTCGGTTACATGAAGAGAGGATAAAAAAATACACGAACCGGGTGCGACCGAAGTAAAATTCCGGGAGAGGGGCAAAACCTTCATTTCTCCCTTTACCCCCCATTCCTTCACGATAACCGCTAACGCTACAAGCTCGGAGTCGTTGAAAGACAAACCCCTCCGATATTATTCGAGTATTTCGAGCACACAGCGCTTGCCGATCTTTGTGCCGGCTGCGCTGAGTATCGTTCTCATCGCCCTGGCAGTCTTTCCCTGTTTGCCTATGACCTTTCCGAGGTCGCTCGAAGAGACCTTGAGTTCGTAAACTGTCGTCTTTTCGCCGTCGATTTCATGTACGGAGACTTCCTCCGGTTTGTCCACTAAAGCCCTGGCCATTCTCTCGACTAAATCTTTCATCTCTTCTACCTCCAAGTGGATTTAGGCTGTCCTAGAGGCCAGCCTTTTGCATCAGCTTCTTAGCGGTAACGGTAGGTTGAGCTCCTTTTTGTATCCATACCCTGGCTTTGTCGATATCCAGCTTAATCTCGGAAGGCTCTTTTAGCGGATCGTATGTGCCGAGAATTTCAACGAACGGACCGTCCCTTCTTGCACGGGAATCGGCTACTACGACCCTGTAAAACGGCCTTTTATGTGACCCCAATCTTGTAAGTCTGATCTTTACCAAATAACACCTCCGAACTTAAAGTCTCAAATTTTAATATATACATATGTGTAAAGTAAAGTACCTTCACATAGAGAAAAATCTCGGCAATTTAAGGCTCTTTTTCCCCTTCATCATCTTCAGCATTTTCTTCAGTTCGACGTATTGCTTGATGACCCGATTTACATCCGCAACGGTCGTTCCGCTGCCGTCGGCGATCCTTCGTCTGCGGCTCCCATTGAGCAGGTTATGATTTGTTCTTTCTTTCATCGTCATGGAGTTTATGATCGCTTCGACCTTTACGAATTCCCTTTCATCGACAGTGATATTCTTCATTTTGCTGAAACCGGGAATCATGTTCAGGATATTCTCGATAGGACCCATGTTTCGGATTTTCTTCAGTTGATCCCTCAGGTCGTCAAAAGTAAACGAATCTTCGAGTATCCGCTTCTGAAGATTTTCCGTTTCTTTCTGATCAAAGGTCTGCTGCGCCTGTTCTATGAAACTCAGCATATCGCCCATGCCGAGTATTCTGGATGCTATCCTGTCCGGATGAAAGGGCTCGATCATATCTATTTTTTCGCCGATGCCTATGAACTTTATCGGCTTTCCGGTGATCGCACGTATAGAAAGCGCAGCGCCCCCCCTCGCATCCCCGTCCATTTTTGTCAGAATGATCCCATCTATGCCGATCTGTTCGTTGAACTGTTTCGCTATATTCACCGCATCCTGTCCCGTCATGGAGTCGGCGACAAAAATGGTCTCCTTTGGGACGACGCTTTCCTTGATATTGCCGAGCTGTTCCATAAGAGGCTCATCTATGTGAAGCCGCCCGGCGGTATCGATGATCAGAATGTCGTTAGCTTCAAGCTTCGCCTTTTTGACCGATTCCCCGGCCAGTTGCACCGGGTCACGAATGTCCCTGGAAGAAAAGACATTAACTCCTATCTGCTTCCCGAGTGAAACAAGCTGGTCTATCGCGGCGGGTCTCTGCAGGTCGCATGCTACCAGCATGGGTCGGCGGCCCTCTTTTTTAAAAAACCTGGCCAGCTTTGCCGAGGTCGTTGTTTTACCGGAACCCTGAAGCCCCACCATCATGATAACGGTGGGAGGATTGGGGGCCAGCGTAATACGGCTGTTAGACCCTCCCAGCACTTCGCAGAGTTCCTCATTGACGATCTTGACCACCTGCTGCCCGGGGGTAAGGCTCTCCAGCACTTCTTTCCCGACGGCTTTTTCCCTGATCCTCTGAACCAGATCTTTTACGACCTTAAAATTGACATCAGCCTCAAGGAGGGCAAGTCTTATTTCCTTCAGGGCAAGTTCCACATCCTCTTCCTTGAGAAGACCTCTTCCCTTTAATTTCTTGAATACTGAATCCAGTTTTTCGCTTAAACTTTCAAACATCAGTCCATGGCCTCCACCTGCCCGGAAATTCTGGCCTCAAGATCATCTATATAACCCATATATATCTTCACTATCCGGCCGGTCCTGTCGATGAGAAAACTGGTAGGGATGCTATGCACCGAATAATCTCCGGCAACTTCATCATCTCCGAGGAGAACGGGGTAATTCATCTTGTATTCTTCTGCAAACTCGGTCAACTTCCCTCTCGGGTTCCCTCCCTCATCGATTGAGACGGCCAGAACAACAAACCCCTTTGTATCGTATTTATACTGCAGAGATACGAGTTCGGGGACGGCGGCTCTGCAAGGGGGGCACCACGTAGCCCAAAATTCCAGCAATACGATTTTGCCGAGATATTCCGACAGCTTTACATCTTTACCGGTCAGGTCTTTCAATGTAAAATCCGGTGCCTGGCTGCCGACTTTTACCAGCGGTCTTCTTTCCCGCTCCCGTCCTCTTTTTTCACATGACAAGAGGGGGGAAAGAATAAAAATAACGGCGATGACGATGGATATATTTCTCATTATGACCTTCAAATCAAGATCACCTCTCTCAGCAACTCTTGATGAAATGATCTAATGAGAAAGGCAGGCAGGAGTCAGGCATTGAGAAGAGATTCGAGCTTTGCCTTAAGCTGGGGTTTGGGGACGGCGCCCACAATCTGGTCCATTTTCTGGCCGTCTCTGAAGAACATGAGAGTGGGAATTCCCATGATCTTGTATCTGCTTGCGATCTCGGGGTTTTCATCTGTATTTAACTTTACAACTTTTACTTTTCCGGTATATTCTTTTGCCAATTCTTCCACCGTCGGCGCAACCATCCGGCAAGGACCGCACCATACGGCCCAGAAATCGATCATCACCAATCCGCTCGTCTTCAATACCTCGTCTTCCCAGGTTGCAGTAGTAACTTCCAGTATTCCTTCAGACATTACGAACCTCCTCGCATAAGCTGTTTAAATTATATTTTGAACGGTAACCATTTGTCAACGCAATGAAAATCGGTTCAATATAGTGCAGCCGCTTTGATTAAGCTGAAAAACCGCCTGTCCCCGGACCCCCGGTGTTCAGAATTGACAGTGTTGGATTTTTCTGCTATTTTTTCTAATAATGAAAAAAGTTTGTTTTTTCTTCTTTCTCATCTTTCTATTACCCGGCGTCTCATCAGCTTTTGATATTACAGGCTTGCAACCGACAGCTCCATATGGGGTTTTTTCCACGTTCAGCGCAGAAAGTCTTCCACGTAAACACTATGCGGTCGAACTTGGGTTTGAGAGGTCGCGGGAGCCTGATTTCTACCGGTTTCTGCTCAAGGGAGCCTATGGCATCAGCGATGCGCTCGAATTCAATATGATTATCCCTTATGTATATGACTTCGAAGATTCCATCGACGGAATGGAAGACATCTCCTTCGGATTGAAGCACAGGTTTTACGATGAGGGGAAATATGGTCCTTCCGTCGCATACATGATAAACGCTTCTCTTCCCTCCGGGCGGGATGTCTTCAGTACGGAGGGCAGGGCGGGAATTGGCTTGATCATCAGCAAGAGAATCGGGCCCTTTCAGGGGCATGCCAACTTTTTTTATGAATATCCATGGGAGTCCCGACTACAGGATGAACTGTCCTTCGCGGGAGGAATAGAATTTTCCGCTGCTCATAACTTCAAGATCCTGGGGGAATTTTTTGCCAAGAAAGCATATTCCTCGGATGAATACGATCAGTTGGAAACGAGGTTCGGCTATCGGATAAAGACAACGGAATCGATATATACCACGCTGGGGATCGGGCTTGATTTCAACGACAGAAGCCCGGAGTACAGACTGATGTTGTCTGTCAGCTTCGTATCACCCGGAGAGAAAAAAGAGATCAAGAAGATATATGAAGAAGAATAGCACTTTTTCCATCGTAATCACGGATCTCCGGGAGGAATAAGAAGATTGTTCGACATAGGGTTTCAGTAATTAATCATTATATTTATCGTTTCTCTTATCGTCTTTGGTCCCAAGAAGCTCCCTGAGATAAGCAGGACTCTCGGACAATGGGTTGTCGAGATAAGAAGAAGCATCCATAACGCAAAAGTGCAGATGGAAACAGAATTCGAGAGCATTGAAAAAAGCTCTTCTGAGCCAGGTGTGTCAAAGAGTCCCCCCAAGGACGAATATCCGGAAAAAAACCATGCCGGAGAAGAGACCGCGGTGGAAAAACAAAACGGCGAAGAGGTGAAGGAATAAGTTGGAAAATTCTGAAATGCCCCTTACCGAGCATCTTTCCGAGCTTCGCAAGAGGATCCTCGTATCGGTTGCAGTGATCGGTGTCGCTTTTATAGCTGTCTTTAATTTCTCCGAAAAAATATTTGTCGTTCTCACTTTCCCTCTGAGGACGGAACTCACCCTGAATTTGGTGAAACCTTATATTCACGCGGTCCGGAAGGCGGCCGCCACTAATCTCATTTTCCTCTCGCCCGCGGAAGCATTCTGGATGCATCTGAAGATTTCTTTCGTCGCCGCCATTGTTCTTTCATCGCCCGTGCTTTTTTATCAGTTATGGCTGTTCATATCGCCGGGACTTGTCGAAAAGGAAAAGAAATATTTGGTCCCCTTTATTTTTTCCTCCACAACGCTCTTCCTGATCGGGGCACTTTTTTGCTTCATTATCGTGCTGCCGTTCGCGATGACCTTCCTTCTGGGTTACAAAACGGAGAATCTGACCCCGATGCTCTCCGTTGGAAATTATATTGACTTCTGCCTGAAATTTATTCTGGCCTTTGGGGCTATTTTCGAATTGCCTCTCCTGATATTGTTCCTGACGCGCTTCGGCATTGTCACCACAAAGACACTCGCAAGGCACAGAAAGTATGCTGTCCTCGCCTCTTTCGTCCTTGCCGCAATACTGACCCCGACCCCGGACGCCTTCAATCAGACTTTAATGGCATTGCCTATTATAATTCTGTACGAAATTGGTATACTAATCTCGAGGCTGGTGCATAAGAAGAGGGTAAATGGCTAGTATTCGGGGAAAAAGTATAAAGGCTCTTATTCGGGATGTCGCGGAGGGATATGTCACCGTGAATCCGATATTCCTGAAATCCTTCGGCGGTGATAATCTCAAGGAGTTTTATCATGAAATCTCCAAAGTGCAGGGGGAGATACGCGCGGAAAAATTCCCGCATAATGATATTGCAGGGATTCGAACCAGAAACCTGAAGTTACAGAGGCTTCACTCGGCAGCCATTATATTAAGGGCGTATGCGAGAGACCGGAGGATTTCTCTTGCCTAGGTCAGCAACCGGTTATTTCTTATCTTCGATCGTTTCCCATGTCAGATAATGAGAGCCTCAAAAAAGCCAGAGACATAATTCAGTCGTTCCTGAAATCGAAGAAGATACTCAGGATCTATCCCCAAAACAATCCTATTTACATTAATACGCTCGAAGAAAATTATAATAAATTCAAGGATTTCTTCTATTACTTTGATAAGATGAATCTGCATATCAGGCAGAACGAGATTTACTTCGATTCCGAACCTGTATATACAAGTTCGGAGAAGGAAGATAATCTTGCTCTCTTTTTTTTCAAAGACGGATTGCGCGAGATTACTTTCATTAAGGGACTTTCCCTGGAGGAACTCGAGGATTTTCTCAAGATCATTTCTCAGGATTTCAGCAGGGAGGATCTCGATGACGATATAGTTACTCTATTCTGGGAAAGAGATTTCCAAAATATTCAATATGTCGTGGATGACGCGGTCCTTGTTGATGAAGAAGATTATGAATCGCAGGCGGTGAGCGAACTGCAGGAAAAGGCGACGGACTCGGGGAGTCTGCTGAGGGCTTATGAAGATGCATTCCGGGAGGAAGATATGGTCGAGGAAGTTTCCGTCTCGCCCCTGACCGATAAAGACCTTCAGTTGCTTCTCCGGGAGTTTGAAGCCGACGCAAGGGACAAAACGGATAAACTGATGGACATACTCTTTGAAATGCTCTATCTCTCCGATACAAAAGAGGATTATGAAAACCTTGCCAGGAATTTTTTGAGTGCGATGGAATTTTCCATGACGAACGGCTCTCTGCACACGATTACGAATATTCTCGGCAGGCTGAAAGCGCTTTCTGAAGAAAATAATAACAGGGAAGAAATCAGGAAGTACTCAAAGAAAATTATTGAATTCGCAGGGAGTGAGCCGGTCATCGACCTTTTGGGGGAATTCCTGGACAATGTTCAGGATACGGAAGAGAAATCAGTCGAAGATTTTGTCAAATATCTCGACAGAAACGCCATTGTTCCTTTCATGAAGATATTGGGAGAACTGAAAAGCATAACCGCCAGGAAAATTGTTATAGATGCTCTCATTACTCTGGGTTCCAAGGATATTGTCACGCTGGCCAGAGGATTGAACGATACGCGTTGGTACGTCGTCAGAAATATTATTTACATATTGAGAAAAATCGCCGATAAGCGTGCGGTTGATTACCTTCTGAAAACCGTCAGGCATAGTGATATCCGGGTCAAAAGAGAAGTTATCAGAGCTCTCGGCGAACTGGGCGGGGCCGGCGTTATCCAGACTTTGAGGGATTGTCTGGACGATCCCGAAATCCAGGTGAGGTCGGATTGTCTCAAGTCCCTTGCAAACGTCGGTTCCGAGGCGGCCAAACGAATCATTATGAATAAGGTGCTGGATAAGAACTTTAAAGACAAGGATTTTGAAGAAAAGAAGGAATACTTCGACGTCCTATCACGCTGGAAGGATGACGAAGTATTTCGTTTCTTCTCGGGCACTCTGAAAAAGAAGACTTTTTTCGGTCGCAGCAAAAACTATGAAAACCGGGCATGTGCTGCTTTCGGACTGGGTCTGATGGGCAACCGGGACGCCTTGCCTCTCCTTAACAAGTACAGGAATGACAGCAATAAATTACTGAGAGAGTTTTGCAATACCGCTATAAAGAGGCTGAATTATGGGCAGTAGGGATGACATTGCGGTAAACAAGGCCGCAAAAGATTTTGTTAACCAGCTCTCCGTTGTTCTCAGGACGGCACATATCCATGATACTGAAAATGTGGCCGTTTCTCAGGTCATCGACAAACTCGTAGGGCTGGTAAATCTACTTATCGGATATGAAAGGATAGTCGTTCTTGAACTGAAAGGTGAATTCTTTTATCTGAACGACCAACGTATCAGGTATTCCCTAGAATATCTCCTTAATTTCGATTTTCTTGTTCGCGAATTCAAAAGAAGAGAGCTTGGAAGCATTACCTTTAAAGAAAAGATCACGCCAGGTGATATCAAGGCTTTTGTAAAGGCTTTTATCTCGTCTCCTTATTCCGACCACCCCTTTGAGACGATAGAAGAAGAAATTTCTGATACGACGAATATAGTTCTGGACAGACTGAGGAAAATTGCCGTGGAAGAGTCTCTGGACCCGAGAAAAATGGTAAAGAAGACTTATTTCAATGCGGTTTCTTACACAAGGGGGGTAATAAACAAGCTTAAGAGCGGAGAGAAGGTCAACATAAAAAAGGCTAAAAGGATCGTCGAATCAATGGTGGACCAGATCGTGGAGGAGGAACAACTGTTGTTCGGAATGACGGCGATCAAGGACTATGACGAATATACATATCACCACTCCGTGAATGTCAGCATACTGTCCATCGCCCTGGGCCAGAGGCTGGGATTGAACCGTAAAATGCTGACCGAACTGGGAATGGTAGCCCTGTTTCATGATATCGGGAAGATGGAGATACCTTATGACGTTCTGAATAAGCCTACGAACTTTACGGATGAAGAATGGAAAATCATTAGGAAGCACCCCGTATGGGGGGTCAAGTCCCTGTTGACGTTAAAGAAACTCGACATGCTTACCATCAAGTCGGCGATCGTTGCCTTCGAACATCACATGAACTTTGATCTTTCCGGATATCCAAAAGTGCGCAAGGATATCGAACTCGACTTTTTCAGCAGGATTGTCTGTCTTGCAGATCAGTACGACGCTATGACTTCATCCCGGGTCTATTCGAGGGTCCCTTTGTCGCCGGACAAAGCATTAAGCGTAATGATGGAGCGGTCCGGCACTCAGCTCGATCCCCTGCTTTTTAAGTTTTTTACCAATATGGTGGGAGTATTTCCCATAGGTACCCTGGTCATGCTTAATACAAAGGAGCTGGGACTCGTGTACGAAAGCAATCAGATCTTTACCTCAAGACCGAGAGTGATGATCATCGTGGACAACAGGAGCAACATGGTAAAAGGGCCGGTTGTGGACCTAACGGAAAAGAATGAAAAAGATCAATATATCAGGTCAATCGTCAAGACAATGGATCCCAATAAATACAAGATCAATCTCGCCGAGTATTTCATGTAGCTCCCGGGATTACCAGGACGAATGAATATTAAGGCAGTTTAAACCAGGCCTTCTTTTTTTTCAGGGACGAAAACACGGTTAAAATATCCCGCAGGAGGCCGTTGGTCTTTTCCGTCTCTTTTTTGATCCCGTCGAGTTGCTTAATATCAGAGGTGAGTTCGGAAACGGCTGTTTTCAGGGAGAGGAGAATTTCCCTGATCTCTGACACCTCTTCCGTGATCCGGTCCAATCTTTCAGCCGAAATGGCATTGACTTCTCCTGATTCGGGGCCTGCAAAACTTTCATTTATCGTCTCATGCTCCCGGGGTACGTCTTCCACCCGGATTCCGCGTCTTTCTTCGATGTCCGTTTGACCGGAAACATAGGCACTTTCCTTATTGCGTTCAAGGACCGGGACATTAGTGAAGGATTGAGTTGCCGCCTCTGGCGGCCCTATATTCTCTCGTGATGTTGCAGCAACGGGCTCAGTTCCTTGCCCGACCGGTTGGATCTCTATCTTGTGTTTTTTTGATATATGCTCGATCATCAGTTTTGTGATAAGTTTGAAGGACTTTTCGACCCCCGTGCCTTCAATAGCGGAAGACTCGATGAAGTGATATTTTTTTTTGTTCAGATCAACGTTCAATTCATCGACAGAAAGAATATTCCTGAGATCCCGTTTATTGTACTGGAGCACGACCGGTATTTCATCCGGATTGATGTTGTTGGCGGAAAGGTTTTCCCTCATATTCTCAAGGCTCTCGATATTCTGTTCCCTCATCGCCTGTTGGGAGTCGGCCACAAAAACAACGGCATCGGCCCCTTTTAATACTACCTTTCTTGTTGCGTTATACCGCACCTGGCCGGGGACCGTATACAACTGGAAACGAATCGTAAAATCTTTCAATTTTCCCAACTCTACCGGGAGAAAATCAAAAAAAAGGGTCCTGTCGGCCTCCGTAGAAAGCGAAAGCAGTTTGCCTCTCGTATTCGGGTTCAGGACGGAATGGAGATACTGAAGGTTTGTCGTCTTGCCGCTCAGTCCCGGACCGTAGTAAACGATCTTCAGCGTGATCTCTTTGGTCGCATAATTAAAGAGTGCCATCTTCTATACTATAGCATAAACCCCGTTCCGAGTCTGGTACTTGACCCGGTACATGGCTTCATCGGCGAGGCGAAGCAGATCTTCCTTGGACTGTGCGCTTTCAGGATGCGAAGCCACCCCGAAGCTGGCGGTCACCCGGAGTGAATACCCTTCTTTTTTAAGAAAAACATTCCGTTCGATGGACTTCCTTATTCTTTCGGCGATCTGTACCGCCGAAGCAGGCGGGGTCTGGGGTAATACGATTACGAATTCATCACCCCCGTACCGCGCTACAATATCTATCGTTCTTAAGCCGCTGATGAGGATTTGGCCCATTTCGACAAGCAGTTTGCTGCCGGTAAGGTGTCCGTATGTGTCGTTTATCGTTTTGAAATGATCGATATCCATGAAAATAAGGGACAAGGAGGAGTTATGACGGTTCGATCTCGAGATCTCCAGTTCCAGCGTTCTGTCGAGATATCTCGTATTAAAGAGCTTCGTCAAGTCGTCGGTGATGGATAATTCCGCCATTTTTTGATAGAGAGACGCCCTTTCGATAGCAATCGCCGCATGATCCACCAGTCTCATAAGCAGCTCAAGGTCATCCCTGGTGAAGGGTTCGTCAGTTATTTTATTGACTATCTCGAGTACGCCCAGGGTCTTGCCCTTGCTTTTGATCGGAACACACATCAGTGATCTTGTCCTGAAATCAGTCTCCAGGTCCACCTTCGGAAAAAATCTTTTATCGATGGAAACATCCGGCACGACGACGGGGATTCCTTCCTGGGCCACCCATCCCGCAATCCCTTCACCCATCTTCAATCTGAATTTTCCTATCTTGTTTGTATCTTTGTTTCTGCCGGTTATCTTTTCAAAGACAAGTTCTCCCGTAGTTTCATCCACCAGCAGAATGGACCATATCTCGGCCTTTATGAGTTTTTTGGCTTTCCTCATTATGGAAGTCAAAATACCGTTCAACTCAAGAGAGGATGTTAGAGTCTTGCTCACTCCGTCAAAGAAATCAAGCTCTTTGGAGAGCGTTACAACCCTCTCCTTCAACTTGATGTTTTCTTCCAACAGGGCCTTGTCATGGAGGGCCTTTTTAATAAGATATATCAGCTCTCCGGGGGAGGGATTTGTCGCAGGATATGTGAGAGGTATCTTTAACCACGGTCCGAAGCCCCTGAACGACTTCCCATCCGAAACGACGATCTTGGGAATAAACCTGAATGAATTTACAAAATCCCTGTAAGACGTCTCGGAAATCTGATTTTTCTCTATTACGACCAGATCCGGAATGTCCGCACGCCTGAGCACATGATTAACGGACTTCAGCTTTGCGACAGTATAATCTTCAGCCGGAAGGAACTTTTTTTCATCAGAAGGGGGTTCGAGTCCGATGAATAAAATCCTAGTCATTTACTCCGCAGCATTTCTTAAACTTCTTGCCGCTCCCACAGGGACAGGGCTCATTGCGACCTGTTTTCTTGCCTCTTTTGACAGTCTGTACAGGTGCGCCACCTTCGCCCCGGTTGTAATTGAGGGTTGCCTGTCTGCTGCGAGATCGTATCTCAGCGTCCTGATTTCTTTGAATTTGTATCTTGAACAGTCTCGTCGCAATCTCCGACGATATTCGCCCGGACATATCGGAGAACATATCAAAAGCTTCTCTCTTATATTCCACAAGCGGGTCCCTCTGGCCATATCCCCTTAGCCCGATACCTTCTTTCAAG